>CBFGOU010000162.1:0-8803 GCA_965650445.1 uncultured Oxalobacteraceae bacterium
CTTGCAGCTCAAGCACGCACGCGGACGCAGCACGCTGTACCGCTACGACCAGATCGGCCAGCTGCTGCAGGCGGAAGTGTTCACCGACAATGGGCGCAGCCGTGTCGTCCATGACCGCTTGCTGTTCACTTACAGCAAACGCGGGGAACTGCTGAGCGAGACCGGGCACATGGGGACGCTGGCCCACCGCTACGACGAACTGGGCAACCGCTGCGCCACGATATTGCCGGATGGCCGGATTATCAACAAGCTGCACTATGGCTCGGGGCATCTGCACCAGGTCAACATCGACGGCGAGGTGATCAGCGACTTCGAACGCGACGACCTGCACCGCGAGGTCGCCCGCACGCAGGGACAGTTAGCGACCCGCTTCGGCTACGACAGGCTGGGGCGCAAGACCTGGCAGAGCACGGCCATGCAGGATGCGCACGAGCCGGTGTTGCGCAAGGAGTGGCAGTACGACCGCGCGGGCGAGCTGGTGAAGAAGATTCATTCGCGCAACGGCGAGACGCGGTATATGTACGACCCGCTGGGGCGCATCGTCAGCACTGTGACCGCGGCGCAGCGCGAACAGTTTCAATGGGATGCGGCAGCCAATCTGGTCGACGGCACGCACGTGGGTGGCTACGTGAAGTACAACCGCGTGACAATGTTCGAGGACAAGCGCTACGAATACGATGTGCACGGCAGGATGGAGAGCAAGCGCATCGGCAGGCATACCGAGCAGCAGTTCTTGTACGACGGCGAGCATCGGCTGCGGGAAGTGCAGACGACACGCAACGGCGTGCGCCAGGATGTCTATTTCGACTACGATGCTTTAGGGCGCAGGATCAGGAAGCGTGACGCGTTCGGTACGACAGTGTTTCTGTGGGATGGCCTGCAGATGATGCAGGAGCAGCGCGGCAGCAGCGTGGCGACTTACCTGTACGAGCCGGATAGTTATGTGCCGTTGGCGCGGGTGGATAGCGGGTGTACGTTTGTCCCATCGCCTACATGTGGCGGGACAGAGCACGCGGGCTCGGCATCGCGAATATTGCACTTCCAAACGGACGCGTCGGGGGCGCCTGAAGAGCTACGCACTGCTTCCGGTGCGGTGACTTGGAGCGCGCAATACAAGACGTGGGGAGCGACAGTCACCGAGACGTGGAGCGCAATCCCTGGGGAGGAACAGGCTAAGTCGCTGCCACAGAGTTTGCGATTCCAAGGCCAATACATAGATAGGGAAACAGGTCTTCACTACAATACGTTCCGCTACTATGATCCCGACATCGGCCGCTACACGACCTCGGACCCCATTGGCTTGGCAGGTGGCGATAATCTCTATAGCTACGGAAAGAATCCGATTGCTTGGATCGATCCATGGGGATGGGAAGGCGCGCCACTGAATGCGCCCGGTTACACCGTGTATGGGCTGTATGCACCGGGTGCGACAGAGCCGTTCTACGTTGGGCATACTGTCCAAGATCCGACAGTGCGCGAGGGCCAACATGCTAAGACCGGCCGTCTTGGAGAGGCAGAGCTAAGACCGCTTAAACGGGACTTGACGTACACCGAAGCCAAGGGTTACGAGCAAGCCTATCGCGAGAAATATGGTACGAAAACAGGTTTCCCTGGAAACGTGATTGAACCTATCGACAAGAGCAGGACAGACCCGCGCGGAAAGTCGCACATTGCAGAGTACGAAAAGGCGAAAAAGGCGATGGGCAAAGCTGGATGCTAATCAGAGAAGATAAATATGAAACCATTAACAAAAAATGTTCAGCCTGGCGACATGTTTTACATCCCCGCCATGACGAAAGAAGGCACGTTCGGCTTTGTGATTGGCCGCTATATTGAGCTTGTTCCAACGAACGTCGGCTATTTGATTGAAGTATTTGCAAAATTTTACACAGAACCGCCAAAGTCGATTGAAGAGGTTGAGAAAAGCCAGCGCTTATTCCGTCCCATCATGTGCTCGCTGCGATTTGCTGAAATTCCCAAATGGAAAATTCTGTTTGGTGATTCCAGCTACGACAAGAGTCATTCGGATTTCGATAATATTGCAATTGCATTTCATGACGACCTTTGGATTGGTGGAAAAGACCAGCCCCTCCCACGTGGCCAATTAAAGGAATTTGAGCCGTCCACCTGCTGGCGGATGCATCACATCGTTTTTAGAGTCAATGCACATCTTGCCGGGATCTTTGGCCCTGATGAATGCTACGACTATCACCGTGTGCCAAAAGAGGAGCGCGTGGACGATCCCGACGCAAAAGCAAAAGTCATAGCCCTTGCGGAAGCGATGGACGAACAGTTTAAGATTTGGGCGGACGAGGCAAAGATGCGCAAAAGCCGGTAGACAACTATTGTCGTGCGCAACGCGAAATTCTCGATCTGCAACATGAAAGACGAAGCGGTTTTAAAGCTGGTCGATACACATGTGCATAAGGAGTGGGAATGAAGGTATATGGGCCCGGAATGGCGGGGAATTTCAGCGGCGACTTGGTTTCAATTAGTGATAAAAGCGGCAGGCTTTTCGAGTTCTTCATTATGAATTCGATTGATGGAAAGTTTCTTAAGTTTTCCACTCCTAGAGGCGAGGCCCAAGAAAGACTTGCAAAAGAGGCGATTAAGAATCTGGACTACCTTGAAGGTAATATTGGAATACCAATTTTCTCGTTGAAAGCTCGAGACTTGTTTCAGAAAGAGTTCCCTGATGAAGTGGAGTTTTACGATATTGACATTCTTGTTCAGGGTGATACACTAAAATTTTCCTTATGCAAGACAAAACTGTTTCTTGATCTCCTCGACGAAAACTTGACTTCGTTTCGCCTGCTACAAGACGGTTCTCGAATAATCACAGGCGCCGTTTACCGTACGGCGTTTGAGAGGAGCTTTTATATTGCGCGAGACCGGAATTACCTTGAGCGATGGGTTGTCTCCGAGCGATTTGTAAAATTTTGCGAGATCAACAAGTTGGCCATTGTTTTTGGCAAGCCTATTTGAGTTTTCATAGACCGCAGCGCGAAGTGTTCCACCAAGACAGCTACCAATTTGGTCGATGGGACGGCCGTACGGTTACGTGAAGTACTACCGCGTAACGATGTTCCACCATGCCACGATTCCGCAACGCGTCGGGTGGAGTTGGCATGCATTCCACCTCTAATTTGCACGAACTATCGCCGTGGGATCATGAACTGGTGGACCGTATCGCCACACCGGGGAACAATTAATCAAGATGATCAAGGATCTAAGGAACTGGTAATGACTGTCGGTCGGCATTCAATTCAAAAAATAATTTCGTCGCAGGACTATATTAATGCCGTTGATGTTATACGCGATGCCCTTCGGCTGGATATTGAATACGATGTGTACGATGTTTCATTAGACCTGGATGTGAAATCGCTACAAGCAGCGGATCTGTCTGTGGATGAGATTATCTCCGTATTGGCGGTCGATGCAAATAACATTGTAAGATTTTCAGTCTTAAAATTTAGGGGGCTGGCGGGCGATAATAATGACGGCGAATTCCCGAGCGATGAGCTTCAGGCCGCGGATGAGGTAAGCGAGGTCGTTGAAACTCATCCAATGCAGATCGATTTTCTAATCGCGTATATTGTAGAGTATATTCTCGTGTCGGCTTATCCTGAAAAGCTCCTTGCATATCTTAAAGAATTACGTATTCCCTACGCAAAGAAATATGCGGCCCAGCTCCACCGATGGGCCGACGGAAAATTGTAAGGCTTCCGGTAATCAAAGTTTAGAAACCAACTAGATCGAATCGAAGCGACTCGCGTGAGCCCAGAAATCAAGCGTATGAAAATACAGGCTCTTGCGGACGACGTTGGTGAACATCTTCGAAAAAATCGTCCGAGTCGAGCATGCTGGGATAAAACATAATGTATTTGATTACTACAGTAAAAAACACCCATGGTCTACTTAAGTTTGATCACGACAATTCTCCAGGAAGTGATATTTTTTTTGAAGGAACGGATCTGTCGAAAATCTCCTTCAATCTGTCTTATGAAGTCAAGAAAAAAAGGACCTTAATAAAATAAAAAAACTTCACTTAATTCATACAATTGGCCCTGAATTGGTCAGTGCGAATTTTCGACGCATAATCGAATCCGCGGCGCCAGGTTTGGCAGAATTTTTTGAGGTGCGAATTTCATGCGAGGACGAGACGGTTGCTGGCTTTTACGCTATTAATCTCCGGACAAAAGTGTCTTGTATCGATCTGCAACAAAGTGAATATCGTCAGACAAATTTTGATCCTTCGGATCCAGCATATTCATTTTCATATCTTAAGGTGCAAGATGCGGCTGTCGATGAGTTGGAAACAGCTCGATGTGCAGAACAGCCTGCGTATATCGTGGCGGGTGAAAAACTGAAGCTCGCATGCCAAAATGGCAATGTGGGCGGACTTATGTTTTGCCGTGCGATCGATTTGACATATGCGGACCGCACTGTGTGTGGAAAATCGTAATCGTAATCGTAATCGTAATCGTAATCGTGATCGTAACCGTTTAGTCCGTTGTGCCTGATGGAATGGACATGATGGTTGAAAAATATACTCTTCGTACCACTGCTAATGGTGGCGGTGACATCATCACCCCGCGGGATAACACTAATCGCTTAAGTGGCTATTTCATTTATAATCGTAACCTGGCCGACGGTCATGCGCATGCATTTTATCTGGCTAAAGTCATGATGTCTGCCGACATTATCGATGGCGATAAGTCAAGTTATTTTACCCTGTCCGGAGATGTCAGGCTAATTGATGTGGTGGTATGCCGGTCGACATTCGATTCTGAATTTTATATCGCCAGAGATCGCGATCATCCCGCCTACTGCGTGGTTTCGGAAAAATTTGTTAAGTTGTGTGCCGATAATAATCTGAGTATCGGCTTCGCTGATACGACGCAGAGTCAGGCGACACTCCGGTAGCTGCAACCTGTGACGCCCTATTGTCCAGGCGGCGGCTGCCACAGCTCGACCTTATTGCCTTCCGGGTCCAGCACCCAGCCGAACTTGCCGTATTCCGATTCCTCGCTATTGCCGAGCACATTGCAGCCCTCCGCGCGCAAGGCGTCCAGCAGCGCATCGAGGTCGGCGACCCGGTAGTTGATCATGAACGGCGCCGTGCTGGGCGCGTACTCGTCGCCCTCCATTGCGGAAACATTCCAGATCGTCGTGCCGCCGGCCGGCTTGCCGTCATCGCCCACCCAGCTGAACGCCGCGCCGCCCCAGTCCTGCACATCGATGCCGAGATGGGTTTTATACCAGGCGCGCATGGCTGGCGCATTGTTGGCCTTGAAAAAGATCCCGCCGATACCGGTTACTCGTTTCATGCGTGCTCCGTGTAAGAAATGGTCAGGTGCTGAAAGTCTACACCGCGCAGGCCGCGCCACGCGATGTAAGAATTTGTTTGATCGACCTCACTTTTACTGAACCCAATCGCAGGTCAACACTCTAACTACACTGCGTATAGCGTGGGTGTTTGCGCCATGATGATCCATAGCATGCCTAACCAGACCGCTCAGACGCCACGGAATAACCGGTGTGTTGCCATCTTGGGTTGGATGAGTGAGTGATCATGAACGAAATCGCGGCGCCGCAAACGCAAGCCCCTACTATCCTGATCGTTGATGACACAGCCGCCAATCTCATCGTCATGGTCGATTATCTCGGCAGCCACGGCTTCTCGCTGGTGGTGGCGCAAGATGCCGAGGAAGCGATTGAACGCGCCCGCTTTGCCCAGCCGGATCTGATTCTGCTTGATGTGATGATGCCCGGCATGAACGGCTTCGAAGCGTGCCGGCACCTGAAAATGGACGAGGAAACCAGGCAGATCCCGGTCATCTTCATGACGGCCCTGTCCGATTCCAACGACAAGATCAGCGGATTCAAGGCCGGCGGGGTCGACTACATCACCAAGCCATTCCAGCTGGAGGAAGTGCTCGCGCGGGTCAATACCCACCTGTCCCTGCAAGCCATGCAACGCCAGCTCACGGCGCAAAACCTGCGCCTGCGCGAGGAAGTCACCGTGCGCGAACAGGCCGAAGGGGCGCTGCAGCGCGCACGCGACGAGCTCGAACTGCGTGTCGAGCAGCGCACCGCCGAACTGGCGCAGGCAAATGCCCAGTTAACGTCGGAAATCATCGAACGCACCCGCATGCAGGAAGTGCTGCTCGAACGGGAAGCGCGCATCCGGCGCCTGATCGAGTCCAACATCATCGGCATTTTTTTCTGGAGCGGCGATGGCCTGATCGAGGGGCCCAATGAGGCCTTCCTGCGCATCATCGGCTATAGCAGCGAAGAGTTGCAAACGGGTAGCCTTCACTGGACCGACATGACGCCGGAGCAGTACCACGCGGCCGATATCCAGGCGTTCGAAGAGCTGCACAGGGTCGGCACCTGCTCGCCGTATGAGAAAGAATTCACCCGCAAGAATGGCAGCCGCGTGCCGGTGCTGATCGGCGGCGCCTTCTTTGAAGGCTCGCGCAGCCACGGCGTGGCGTTCGTGCTCGACCTGACCGCGCGCAAGCAGGCCGAGGAGCGAATCCGTTTTATGGCCCACCATGACGCCTTGACCGGATTGCCCAACCGCCAGCTGTTGCAGGACCGGATGATCCAGGCGATCGCGCTATGCCGCCGCACCGGCACCCAGCTGGCGGTGCTGTTCATCGATCTCGACGACTTCAAGCGCATCAACGATTCGCTCGGCCATGACGTGGGCGATCGCTTGCTGCAAATGGTCTCGCGGCGGCTGAAAGCCTGTCTGCGCGAGGGCGACAGCATCGCCAGGCTGGGCGGCGACGAGTTCGTGCTGACCGCGTCGCCCCTGATCGAAGGCAATGATGCAGCCCTGGTCGCGCGAAAAACCCTGGACATGCTGAAAATGCCGTTCATGGTCGATGGCCACGAACTGCACGTTACCGGCAGCGTCGGCATCAGCGTCTATCCGGTCGATGGCCTTGACGTCGAAACCCTGATGCGCACGGCCGACACGGCCATGTACCACGCCAAGGAAAATGGCCGGTCCAATTACCAGTTCTTTACGCCGGCGCTGAACAAGGCGGTGCACCAGCGCCTGGTGATGGAAACCCGCCTGCGCCATGCCCTGGCGGCCGACCAGTTCACCCTGCATTACCAGCCGCAAATCGACATGACCAGCGGCGCAATATTTTCATCGGAAGCGCTGCTGCGCTGGGCGCGTCCGGGCAAGGCGCCGATGTCGTGCGGGGCGTTTATCGCCGTCGCCGAAAAGACCGGCCTCATCGTCCAGATCGGCGAATGGGCCTTGCGCGAAGCCTGCAAGCAACTTAAACACTGGCACGACCTCGGCTATCCCCATTTGCGCGTGGCGGTCAACCTGTCGCCGCGCCAGTTCTACCAGCCGAATCTGCCCGAACTGGTGGCGCAGATCCTGGACGAATCCGGCCTTTCCGCCGAGGCCCTCGATCTGGAGATTACCGAGGGTATCTTGCTGCAGCGTAGCAACGACAATGTGGAAACGCTCAAGCAGCTCAGCGCCATGGGGGTCAAGTTGTCGGTCGACGACTTCGGTACCGGCTATTCCAGCCTGGCGTATTTGCAGCGCTATCCGATCGATTGCATCAAGATCGATCAGTCCTTCGTCGGCGCCATCACGCGCAATGCGAACGACCGCGCACTGGTGAATGCGATTATCGGAATGGCGCATAGCCTGGACCTCAATATTCTGGCGGAAGGGGTGGAAACGCCGCAGCAGGCCAGCTTCCTGCTCGACCATGGCTGTTCCTCTGCCCAGGGTTTTTACTACAGCATGGCGGTGGCGCCGGACGCGTTTACCGACTTGCTGCGCGCGCGCGAGCCGAACCAGCGCCAGGAGCAGGCAGGATGATCATGCCGACGGCTGCATCACCGGCGGCGGCGCCTCCTGCCCGGTTTGATAGCACGCGACAAAGGCGGCCAGCGCCTTCGACTGGTAGCTCAGCGCGAGCACGCGCAAGCGGTGGGCGAACGGCCCGAAAGCGGGATCGAGCGCCAGCAGGTAATCGGCCTGCTCGCTGACTTTTTGCATATTGCCCAGGCGCGCCAGCCGGGCCAGCGTGGCGATTTCGTGCGGGGGTGGAATGACCAGGTCAGGCGCACTCTCCGCGCCCGGGTCGAGCGGTCCCAGCGTCGCCGGCTCGGAAATCCACTGCAGGGACAGCTGTTTTCCGATGGTTGCGAGCAGCAGATCGTGCTCGACCGGCTTGGCGAGAAAGGCGTTGGCGCCGGCCGCATAGGATCTCAGTTCGTCTTCGCTGGCGGCGCTGGCGGTCACGGTAATAATGGGGACGGTGGCCCAGGCCGGCATCTGGCGAATCCGGCGGGTGGCCTCGTGTCCGTCCATCACCGGCATCATGGCATCCATCAAGATCAGGTCGGGCTTGAAGCTGTCGAGCATTGACAGGCATTCCTGACCGTTCCTGGCGTCGGCCACGCTGAAGCCCAGTGCCTGCAGCATATCCATCAGCACGGCGCGATTTTGCGGCACGTCATCGACGATCAGCACGCGCTTGCGCCTGCCTTCGTAACCGATGATGGCCAGGGGCGCCGGTGCGGTCTGCAAGGTGGCCGTTGCCACCGGCAACTCCAGCTCAAACCAGAACAGGCTGCCTTTGTCCGGCTCGCTGTTGACCTCGATTTTGCCGCCCATCAGCTGGATCAGTTGCTGGCTGATGGCCAGGCCCAGTCCGGTGCCGCCCTCGCGCCGCTGCATCTCGGCCACTTGCTCGAAGGGCTGGAAAATGCGCGCCAGCTGCTCGCGGCTCATGCCGATGCCGCTGTCGGCCAC
>CBFGOU010000163.1:0-8795 GCA_965650445.1 uncultured Oxalobacteraceae bacterium
CGTGGGTGGAAGTCAAGCGCGCCAAAGGCCGGCCGCTGCTGTCCAAGCTGCTCAAGGCCGGCAGCACGGAAACGGTCGAAATCAAGGAACCGGTGACGCTGGTGGTGGGCAAGCCGTCCGGCGTCGACGCCAGCCTGCGCGGCGCCGCGCTGCCGCTGCCGCCCGTGGCCGGCGGCACCGTGGCACGCGTGGCGGTTCAGTAACACATCCTTCGAGTTCACAACATGACTTTTTCGAATACTGCCATTCCGTCCGGTCCGCTCGCGCGCCGCGTCAGCCGCCGCGTGCTGGTGGCCCATGGCGAGCGCAAGATTTGGGTCGGCGGCGATGCACCGGTGGTGGTGCAGTCGATGACCAATACCGATACCGCCGACGTGATCGGCACCGCGATCCAGGTCAAGGAACTGGCGCGCGCCGGCTCGGAAATGGTGCGCATCACGGTCAACAATCCGGAGGCGGCGGCCGCCGTGCCGCTGATCCGCGAGCAGCTCGACAAGATGGATATCGACGTGCCGCTGGTGGGCGACTTCCATTACAACGGCCACACCCTGCTGCGCGACTTTCCCGAGTGCGCCCGCGCGCTGTCGAAATACCGCATCAATCCGGGCAATGTGGGGCAGGGCGCCAAGCGCGACACCCAGTTTGCCCAGATGATCGAAGCGGCCATCGCCTACGACAAGCCGGTGCGCATCGGCGTCAACTGGGGCAGCCTGGACCAGTCGCTGCTGGCCCGCATCATGGATGAGAACGCCGCCCGTGCCGAGCCCTGGAGCGCCCAGGCCGTCATGTACGAAGCGCTGGTGACCTCGGCCATTGAAAACGCCGTGCGCGCCGAGGAAATCGGACTGGCCCGCGACAAGATCATCCTGTCGTGCAAAGTCTCCGGCGTGCAGGACCTGATCGCCGTCTACCGCGCACTGGCGCGCCGCTGCGACTATCCGCTGCACCTGGGCCTGACCGAAGCGGGCATGGGCAGCAAGGGCATCGTCGCCTCGACCGCCGCGCTGTCGGTGCTGCTGCAGGAAGGCATCGGCGACACCATCCGCATTTCGCTGACCCCCGAACCGGGCGGCGACCGCAGCAAGGAAGTGATCGTCGCGCAAGAAATCCTGCAAACCATGGGCCTGCGCAAATTCGCGCCCATGGTGATCGCCTGCCCGGGCTGCGGACGCACCACCTCGACCACGTTCCAGGAACTGGCCGACAATATCCAGACCTATCTGCGCGAGCAGATGCCGGAATGGAAGAAAGCCTATCCCGGCGTGGAAGCCATGAACGTGGCCGTGATGGGATGCATCGTCAACGGCCCCGGCGAATCCAAGCACGCCAATATCGGCATCAGCCTGCCCGGCACCGGTGAATCGCCGGCCGCGCCGGTGTTTGTCGACGGCCAGAAAACCGTCACCCTGCGCGGCGAACGCATCGTCGAAGAATTCCAGGCCATCGTCCTCAACTACGTCCAGACGCATTACGGCAAGCACACTGCCGTCGCTTAAATAGAAAATGTCCGAATCCAAAAAAGCTGAAAAGATCGTTGCCGTCAAAGGCATGAACGACATCCTGCCGGCCGATGCGCCGCTGTGGGAATTGTTCGAAAACACCGTGCAGTCGGTGCTGCAAAGCTACGGCTTTCAAAAGATCGTCACCCCGATCGTGGAAGACACGGCCCTGTTCAAGCGCGCCATCGGCGCCGTCACCGACATCGTCGAGAAGGAGATGTATTCCTTCAAGGATTCGATGAACGGCGACGAACTGACCCTGCGTCCGGAAGGCACGGCCGGGGTGGTGCGCGCCGTGATCGAACACAATCTGGTCTACGAAGGCCCCAAGCGCCTGTGGTACAAGGGGCCGATGTTCCGCCACGAGCGGCCGCAGCGCGGGCGCTACCGCCAGTTCTTCCAGATCGGCGCCGAAGCGGTGGGTTTCACCGGCCCGGACATCGACGGCGAACTGATCATGCTGTGCCGCCGCCTGTGGGATGACCTTGGCCTGGAAAACATCCGCCTGGAAATCAATTCCATCGGCGACGCCAGCGAGCGCGCCCGTCACCGCGCCGACCTGATCGCTTACTTCGAGGCCAACAGCGCGCTGCTCGACGCCGAAGCCCAGCGCCGCCTGCACAGCAATCCGCTGCGCATCCTGGACACCAAGAATCCGGCCATGCAGGACCTGGTCAACCAGGCGCCCAAGCTGCTCGACTACCTCGAAGGCGAATCGATCGCCCACTTCGAGGGCGTCAAGCGCATTCTCGACCACAACAATGTGCAGTACACCGTCAACCCGCGCCTGGTGCGCGGCCTGGACTACTACAACCGCACCGTGTTCGAGTGGGTCACCGACGAACTGGGCGCCCAGGGCACCGTGTGCGCGGGCGGCCGTTACGACCCGCTCATCGAATCGTTCGGCGGCAAGCCGACCCCGGCGGTGGGTTTCGCCATGGGCATCGAACGCCTGATCGAACTGATGAAGCTGGCCGGCGAACCGGCCGCGCCAAGCCAGTGCGACGTCTACATGGTGCACCAGGGCGAGCAAGCCCAGCTGCAAGCCTTCGTGCTGGCCGAACGAATCCGCGATGCCGGTCTCGATGTTGTGCTACATTGCGCCGCGGCCAGCGGTCCGGGCAGCTTCAAGAACCAGATGAAAAAGGCCGACGGCAGCGGCGCGGCCTTCGCCGTGATCGTGGGCGAGGATGAAGTGGCCAATCACACGGCCACCGTCAAGGCCTTGCGCGGCGCCGAGGGCGAAGCCCGGCAGGCCAGCGTGCCGTTCGACGAAGTGGTCGATTATGTGGTCGACCAGATCGTCGGCGACGACCATGACCATGACCACGTGCACTACCATCATTAATTTATAAACTATTTATAACGATACCTATCATGGCATACGATCTCGAAGAACAAGAACAAATTGACACCCTGAAAGCGTTTTGGCAAAAGTACGGCAACCTGATCACCTGGGTGCTGATCGTTTGCCTGGCCGGCTACGCGGGCTACAACTTCTGGAAGCAGCGCCAGCGCAGCCAGGCGGCCGAAGCCTCGGCGCTGTACGATGAACTGGGCAAGCAGCTGGCGGCCAAGGACACTGCCCGGGCCCAGCGCATCGCCGGCGATATCGAAAGCAAGTACGATTCCTCGATCTACGCGCCGATGGCGGCGCTGGCCGCGGCCAAGGCGGCCTTCGAAGCCAAGGACCTGAAAACCGCCAAGGCCCAGCTGCAATGGGCGATCGACCACGGCAACGCCGAGTACAAGTCGGTGGCCAGGCTGCGCCTGTCCGGCGTGCTGCTGGACGAACAGGCCTACGACCAGGCCCTGGCCGTGCTCAACGGCGAGATCCTGCCGCAGTTCGCCGCCGCCGTCAGCGACCGCAAGGGCGATATCCTGGTCGCCCAGAACAAGCTGCCCGAGGCCCGCAAGGCCTACGAAGCGGCCCTGGGCGCCATGGACGACAAGAACCCCGGCCGCCAGCTGGTCCAGCTGAAGCTGGAAGCCATCGGCGGCACCGTCCCGGCGCCGAAAGCGGCCGCGGCGGCGTAAGCTCCACCGGCGGCTCACCCCGCCATCCCAGTCAAAAAGAACAAGGTACACGACTATGCGTATTTCCCAGAAGCTCGTCGGTGTGAGTGTCATGGCCCTGATGGCCGGTTGCTCGACGATCAGTTCGCTCAATCCCTTCGCCTCCAAGCCCAAGGGCAACGTACCGGCGCCGCTGGTCGAGCTCAAGGGCACGATGGCGGTGCGCACCGCCTGGAAGCTTGACATCGGCAAGGCGCAAGACAATATCTTCACCCCTGCGCTGGTGGGCAACACCCTGGTCGTGGCCGGCGCCGACGGCGCCATTGCGCGCGTGGAAGCGGCCGACGGCCGCCAGCTGTGGCGCATCAAGGCCGAATCGCCGCTGACGGCCGGCGTCGGCTCCGACGGCAATATGATCGTGGTGGGCGGCAGCAAGGGCACGGTCCTGACCTATGACATGGATGGCAAGCCGCTGTGGCGCGCCCAGGCCTCCAGCGAAGTGCTCAGTTCGCCGGTGGTGGGCGAGGGCATCGTGGTGGTGCGCTCGATCGACAACCGCATCGTCGGCCTGGATGCCAAGACCGGCGAAAAGAAATGGACCGTGCAGCGCGTCTCGCCGCCGCTGACCCTGCGCAATGCGCCGGGCATGGTGGTGGTGGGCAAGGAAGTCATCGTGGCCCAGCCGGGCGGCAAGCTGCTCTCGCTGAGCCTGGCCACCGGCGCGCCGCGCTGGGAAGTGGCGGTGGGCGAGTCGCGCGGCGCGACCGAACTGGAGCGCGTGACCGACATCGGCGGCACTCCGGTGGTGGTGGACAAGGACGTCTGCGCCGTGTCCTACCAGGGCCGGGTGGGCTGCTTCGACGTTGCCACCGGCACCGCGCGCTGGACCAAGGAACTGTCGTCCGACGTCGGCGTCTCGGCCGACCAGCGCTTCGTGTTCGCGGTCGACGACAAGGGCGCCATTTTCGCCTTCAACCGCGAGACCGGCACCTCGGCCTGGAAGAACGATAAGCTCAGCTATCGCCGCCTGTCGACCCCGGTTTCCTACGGCCGCGCCGTGGCCGTGGGCGACTACCAGGGCTACGTGCACTTCCTCTCGCGCGAAGACGGCGCCTTCCTGGCGCGCGCCGCCACCGACGGCAGCGCCATTACCTCGACCCCGCTGGTAGCCGGGTCGAATCTGATTTTTCAAACACAAGCAGGAACAGTGACCGCCATCGCGGTCGAATAACATCACATGAAGCCGGTAATAGCACTCGTAGGCCGCCCGAACGTCGGGAAATCGACCTTATTCAATCGCCTCACCCGCTCGCGCGATGCGCTGGTGGCCGACCTTCCAGGCCTCACCCGCGACCGCCACTACGGTGAAGGCCGGGTCGGCGAACGGCCGTTCCTCGTGATCGACACGGGTGGTTTCGAACCGGTCGCCAAGGAAGGCATCATGTTCCAGATGGCCTTGCAGACCAAGCAGGCCGTGGCCGAAGCCGACGTGGTGGTCTTCATCGTCGACGGCCGCCAGGGCCTGACCCCGCACGACAAGACCATTACCGACTTCCTGCGCAAGACTGGCCGCAAGGTCATGCTGGTCGTGAACAAGGCCGAGGGCATGAAGTACACCTCGGTGGTGGCCGATTTCTATGAGCTGGGCATGGGCGACCCCTACGTCATTTCCGCCGCCCACGGCGACGGCGTGGCCGACCTGGTCGAGGAAGCGCTCGATGAAGCCTTCGCCCAGCGTCCGGCCGACCAGGAGGAACTCGAGCCGGCCACGCGCGGCATCAAGATCGCCATCGTGGGCCGCCCCAACGTGGGCAAGTCCACCCTGGTCAATACCCTGATCGGCGAAGAGCGCGTGATCGCCTTCGACATGCCCGGCACCACGCGCGACTCGATCGAGATTCCGTTCGAGCGCGACGGCAAGAATTACACCCTGATCGACACGGCCGGCATCCGCCGCCGCGGCAAGGTGTTCGAAGCGATCGAGAAATTCTCGGTCGTCAAAACCCTGCAATCGATCTCCGAAGCCCACGTGGTGATTCTGCTGCTCGACGCCCAGCAAGACATTTCCGAGCAGGATGCGCACATTGCCGGCTTCATCCTGGAGTCGGGCAGGGCGCTGGTGGTGGCCGTCAATAAATGGGATGGCCTGCAATCGGACGACCGCGATGAAATCAAGATCGACCTGGACCGCAAGCTCGATTTCCTCTCCTTCGCCAAGACCCATTTCATCTCGGCCCTGAAGGCCACCGGCATCGGTCCGCTGATGAAATCGGTGGACGCCGCCTACGCCGCCGCCACTGCCGACCTGTCGACGCCGCGCCTGACGCGCGCCTTGATCGAAGCGGTGGAAAAGCAGGAACCCAAACGCAAAGGATCGATTCGCCCCAAAATGCGTTATGCTCACCAGGGTGGGCAGAATCCACCGATTATCGTCATCCACGGCAATGCCCTGGACGCAATCGGCGAGCCTTACAAGCGCTATCTGGAAAAGCATTTCCGCGACACCTTTAATCTGGTCGGCACGCCGCTGCGGATTGAGCTGCGCATGGGGAAAAATCCCTTCGCCAGAAAGTGAAATACGGTCGGTCGTCCGACAAGAAAATGTAAAACAGGTTACAGTAGCTAAGCGACATCATTCGCCTTTTTATAGAATGGTGGCACGGACACTTGAAAATTTGCGCGTCGCCTCCAATTCTTAACTACAACAACATCACGGAGCTGTTATGAGCAACAAAGGGCAACTGTTACAAGACCCATTCCTCAATGCCTTGCGCAAAGAGCATGTCCCCGTCTCGATCTATCTGGTCAACGGTATCAAACTGCAGGGCCACATCGAATCGTTCGACCAGTACGTCGTACTGCTGCGTAACACCGTCACCCAGATGGTGTATAAGCACGCCATTTCCACCGTGGTACCGGCACGTGCGGTCAATCTGAATCTTGATTCCGACGCTGAGTAACGCCGCCGGCGTGTCGTCCGTGCGCCGATCGGCACTGCCGGGAGGCGTATGCGCGCAGCGCTAGTCGGTATCGATTTCGGCGACGGCGATTTTGCCGCCAGCCTGGAAGAGCTGTCCCTGCTCGCCCGTTCCGCGGGCGCCGAGCCGGTCACCACCATCACCGCCAAGCGCGGCAGTCCCGATCCCGCTTACTTTGCCGGCAGCGGCAAGGTCGACGAGATCGGCGCCGCCTGCGCCGCCGACGCGGTCGAGATCGTCATCTTCAACCATGCGCTCTCACCGGCCCAGCAGCGCAACCTGGAAAAGCGCCTGAGCATCCGGGTGCTCGACCGCACCAGCCTGATTCTCGACATCTTCGCCCAGCGCGCCAAGAGCCACGAGGGTAAACTCCAGGTCGAACTGGCCCAGCTGCAGCACCTGGCCACGCGCCTGATCCGCGGCTGGACCCACCTGGAGCGCCAGAAGGGCGGTATCGGCCTGCGCGGCCCGGGTGAAACCCAGCTCGAAACCGACCGCCGCCTGATCGGCGAGCGCGTCAAGATGCTGCGCGCCAAGCTGGCCAAGCTGCGCAAGCAGCATGAAACCCAGCGCCGCTCGCGCGGACGCAACAACACCTTCTCGGTCTCGCTGGTCGGCTACACCAATGCCGGCAAGTCGACCCTGTTCAATGCCGTCACCAAGGCCGGCGTGTACGTCGCCAACCAGCTGTTCGCCACCCTCGACACCACCTCGCGCCGCGTGTATCTGGGCGACGAAATCGGCAACGTCGTCATTTCCGACACCGTCGGCTTCGTGCGCGAACTGCCGCACCAGCTGGTGGCGGCATTTCGCGCCACCCTGGAGGAGACCATCCACGCCGACCTGCTGCTGCACGTCGTCGACGGCGCCAGCCCGGTGCGCATGGAACAGATCGAGCAGGTCAATCTGGTGCTCAAGGAAATCGGCGCCGACCACATTCCCCAGATTCTGGTCTGGAACAAGATCGACGCAGCCGGGCTCGAGCCGGCCGTCGAACGTGATGAATATGATAAAATCGCCCGCGTTTTTATCAGCGCCCAGAGTGGCGCCGGCCTGGATCTGCTGCGCGCCGCGATCGTCGAAGCCGTCAAATCCGCGCCAGGTCTGACCCACCGTTTTCAAGAGCAGGACGAAGCCGCACCGGAGCACGACGATGACAATGACAATCCTGCTGTCGCCGTCATGCCGGACGAAATTCTAACCTCCAACACCGTCGGACCACGCTAGCATGCTTGCATCCCTACTTAAACGCATCGGCCTCACGCTGTCGCTCAACGACCCGCGCTGGGGCCGCAAGCCGCAAGGCGACCACAAGGCCCAGGAAGGCCGCAAACCGGGCGAAGGCCCGCCCGACCTGGACCAGATGTGGCGCGACTTTAACAATCGCCTGAACCGCCTGTTCGGCCAGCGTGGCAGCGGTGACGGCGGCGGCTACCGTCCCGAAGGCAAGGGCGCCGGCATCACCGCCGGCATCGTCGTCGCGATCGTCGCCTTCATCTGGCTCGCCAGCGGCGCCTTCATCGTGCAGGAAGGCCAGCAGGCCGTCGTGACCACCTTCGGACGTCCCACCGATATCGCCAACGCCGGTTTCAACTGGCGCTGGCCGGCGCCGTTCCAGGCCCACGAAACCGTCAACGTCTCGCAGGTACGCACGGTGGAAGTCGGCTACCGCGGCTCGGTGCGCGCCAAGAACCTCAAAGAATCGCTGATGCTGACCGACGATGAAAACATCGTCGACATCCAGTTCGCGGTGCAGTACACCATCAGCAACGCCAAGGACTGGCTGTTCAACAACCGCGAGCAGGAAGAAACCGTGCGCCAGATCGCCGAGACCGCGATTCGCGAAGTCGTCGGCCGCAGCAAGATGGACTTCGTGCTGTACGAAGGCCGCGAAAAGGTCGCCAACGACGTGCTCCAGCTGATGCAGCGCATGGCCACCGACTACAGGCTCGGTTCCCTGATCACCAACGTCACCATGCAGGCGGTGCAGCCGCCCGAACAGGTGCAGGTCGCCTTCGACGACGCCGTCAAGGCCAGCCAGGACCGCGAACGCGCCAAGAACGAAGGCCAGGCCTACGCCAACGACGTCATTCCCAAGGCGCGCGGCAATGCCTTCCGCCTGATGGAAGAAGCCGAAGCCTACCGCGCCATGGTCACCGAGAACGCGGCTGGTAACGCCGACCGCTTCACCCAGGTGATGACCGAGTACCAGAAGGCCCCGGCGGTCACGCGCGACCGCATGTACCTCGACACCATGCAGAAGATCTTCACCAGCGCCAGCAAGGTCATGGTCGACGCCAAG
>CBFGOU010000164.1:0-8708 GCA_965650445.1 uncultured Oxalobacteraceae bacterium
CGAGCCGGCCAGCAGCAGCCCGCGCTTGGCGCCGATGCGCTTGACCAGCAGGGGCGAGAGGAACAGCCCGCCCGCTTCCAGGAAAATCTGCAGCGAGTTCAGGTAGCCGAACATGGCCGTGCCGGTGGCCTTGTCCGGGAACATCGACGCGAAATAATTGGGGAACTGCTGGTCGAACACCAGATAGATATTCGTCACGCTCAATACAAACACCATGAAGCGCCAGAACTCCCAGTTCGCCAGCAGGCTCGCGGCGTCGCTCAGGCCAACGCTGCTGGTGCGGGTGTGCTCGACATGGTGGGCGGGCGTGCGCCAGAACAGCAGCAGGCAGATCAGCACGAGACCGGCGCCCGAAGCGAGGAAGAAATTGATTTGCGGGTCGACGTTATACAGCCGTCCGGTCAGCATGGCGGCCGAGGCAAAGCCGAGCGAGCCGAACATGCGCACCCGGCTGTATTCGAAGCCGTAGGCGCGGCCGATGCGGTCCACATACGATTCGATGGCGTAGCTGCCGGCGATGAAGGTAATGCCCAGATAGATGCCGCCGGCGATCGCGCCCAGCAGGATATCGCTCTTTAACAGAGGGCCGTACACGAAGACCAGGAACAGCCCGGAAGCCGTGCACATGGCCGCGACGGTCCACAGGATGTGCTTGCGCATGCCGACCTTGTCCGACAGGAAACCGTAGATCGGCTGCGAGCACATGGCGGCGATGAAGTTGGCGGAAAAAACGATGCCAGTCTCCACGCCGGATAACTGCAGGGTGGAGCGCAGCCACAGCGCGAGCAGGGACATGCTCATCGCCTGCGCGAAGAAGTACACGTAGACGAAGGCGGAGAGGAAGCGGTAATGGGCTTGCTTGCTGGTCATGCTGGTCCTTGGCGCGCGGCGCGCAAACGATTGGTTGAGCGTTGTATATATGCCTCACGGATCCAGGCTGATTGACACTGTATCCCGTGCGCATGAGAATCGGTCGTGCCATCGCGTAAGACTGTTGGCGCCGTACGACGTCGGAACTGACTGGCGCCTACCCGCCGCTGTTGCTTTATTTACACAACGCTTGACAGATGAATCTGTTATCGATAACTTACAGGACCCGATTGACGCTGTCAATAGGTCAGCCGGCAGGGCGGGGCGCAGCGGGTGGATCGACTCTGGAGGCAGCAGCATGCCAACAGGGATGGGACCGATCGACGCCCGGGGCACCGCGCCCGGCCGGTGAAGGAAAGAAGGCCAAGGCAAACGGCACTCAGCATTTTTACAACAAAAAATAAAAAGGCTGGCGGGATGTCAAATTATTCGTATAATTACTTCTAAGCATGTTATCGATATCACAGAACGTGCCAAGAAAACAATTATTATCAGATCAACAGGAGGAGCACAAATGAACAAGCAGTTCACCAACAGCCTGCGCATGTCCGCGCTGGCCATTGCAGTCATGCAAGCGTACACGCCCAGCGCGTACGCCCAGGCAGCCGATTCCAACGTCGTGGTCGTGACCGGTATCCGCGCCAGCGCCCGCTCGTCGGTGGCGATCAAGCGCGATGCGATGGAAGTGGTCGATTCCATCACCGCGGACGACATCGGCAAGCTGCCCGACCCGAACGTGGGTGAAACCCTGACCCGCATTCCCGGCGTGCAGGCCTACCGCTTCGGCGGCGAGGCCGCCGCGCCGTGGGGCGGCTTCGGCTCCGGCGTGACCATCCGCGGTCTGGGATACACCGCGTTTCAGACCAACGGGCGTTCGTATTTCAGCGCCGGTGGCCGCGAATTCAACGTCGAGGCGGCAGTTCCAGGCATGGTCGCCGGCATCGACGTCTACAAGAACCCATCGGCGGAACACATCGAAGGCGGTATTGGCGGCCTGATCAATGTCCGCACCCGCAACCCGAGCGACTTCAAGGGTCTGACCGTGTCGGCTGGCGTGAACATGCGCGAAAACGACCTGGCCAAGAAGGCCGACCCAGAACTGTTCGGCCTGATCGCCAACAGGTTCGACCTCGGCGGCGGCAGCCGTATCGGCGTGATGGCAACTGCCACATATCAGAAGAGCACGGTCCGCAACGACAATAATCCGGCCAATCGCGGCCCCAACCTGAAGCGCGCGGTGCGCGCCGACAGCGCAGAATACGCCACCCTGGCCGCCGCGAACACCACGAATGCGACGAACAGGCCGATGTCGGCCTATGTCGGCCGCAGCGATATCTCCTTCCTGGACAATGTGCCGACCACTGGCGCACAGACCCCGGACATGACTGGCTTGACTGCCGACCAGCAAAAAAATGTGATGGTGGGTACCTGGGTGAACAGCAACGTGTTCCAGGAAACGATCATGCGCGAGCGCAAGGGCTTGAACCTGGCGGCCGACTACCGCGTGAGCAACACCTTGCGTTTCTACACCGAAGCGAACTACTTCTCGTTCCTGTACCATCAGAACTACCGCGGCCTCAATTCGAACGATGGCGCCAACGTGCAGAACCTGAAGACGACGCCGTTCAACTACGACGAAAACCTGGCTAACCGCAACAGCAACGGCGGTACCAACGACCAGGTCCTCAACCAGCGCCTGCTGAGCGGCACCTTCCTCAATTCGACCATGACCAGCATCGGTGGCGATGAGCACACGCCTTGGGAAACCATGATTGGCGCGGTCGGCGTCGAGTGGACCCCGACCCCGGGCCTCTCGCTCAAGGCCGACGCCAACTACATCAAGTCGGACAAGAAGAGTGACAACCGTTCGATCCGGATGGATTCGGCAGCTGGCCTGCAATGGTCGACCAACCGTGTGGCCGATGGCGCGCCGCATCCATTGACCTTCGACGGTCCAAGCCTGAGCGATCCGAAGAACTTCGTGTTCAAGGACTATGGCAATGGTCAAAACTACCACAATACCGATAATGGTTACGCGGCAGCGCTGTCCGGCACCTATGATTTGGACGGCATGTTCAGCAAGCTGCGCTTCGGCACCCGTGTCGCCTACCAGCACGATGAGTATCGCGACTATGGCTTCAGCAAATGGCTGACCACCGACGCCAAGGATGTCAACGCAGCCCGCTCGAACGCGCTGTCGGCCACCACGCTGACCGGCAACCTGCAAACGGCGCCGACCAACTTCATGAACGGCGACGCGGGCTATAGCGGCGGCTACCTGGCGTATGCCCCGGATGCTTTGCTGGGCGACCAGGTCCGGTCGGCTTTCCCGAATGCCGGCATTCTGACTCAAGATTCCTACCTCGAAAACCCGGGGCGGCGCACCGTCTTCGGGGAACACGACTCGGCCGCTTATCTCGTCGGCGACTTCAGCGCGCTGGATGAGCGCATCAAGGGTAGTGTCGGTGTGCGCCTGGTGCACACCGCAACGACCGTGACGGCCCGCGCCACCGATGTCAGCACTGGCCAGCTCGTGGATGTGACGCGCACGTCCACGTACAACAACGTCTTGCCGACGTTTAACATGACCTATGAGGCCGCGCCCGATACGCTGGTTCGCTTGGGTTATGGCCGCGGAATGACCCGTCCCGGGATTGGCGACCTCAACCCTACGATTAACGTCAACACCACCAACGGCACCGGCAGTATCGGAAATACGGCCCTGAAACCGCTGGTGGCGGACAGCTTCGACATCTCGTTCGAGCGTTACTTCAACAAAACGAACTACGCGTCGCTTGCCTTGTTCGACAAGGAAATCAAGAACTTCCCGAACGGGATCATCTCCTGCGAGACGATCAGCACCGCGCCTGCTTATGCTGGCGCGTTTGAAAATGGTTGCACTGGCGGCCAGTATTCGGTGACCAAGAAAGTCAATTCCGAAAAGGGCTATGCACGCGGCTTCGAGATCGCCGGCCAGATGTTCTTCGACTCCAGCTATGGCATCCTGAACAATTTCGGCGTGTCCGGTTCGTATAGCTACGTCAAGACCTCCAACCCGGTCAATTTCGGTGACGCCGCCCGGCCGAGAATCGTCGAGACGATGCAACCGATGGTGTCCAAAAACAACTTCAGCGTGTCGGGCATGTACGAGGACAACAAGCTGTCGGCCCGCCTGGTCTATACCTGGCGTTCGCCATCGGTGTTGTTTGGTGTGGACCCATACCCGATCTGGGCCCGCTACATCCAATCCTACGGCCTCCTGGACGGCTCGGTCAGCTACGAGATCGCTCCAAACATGACCCTGCGGGTCAATGCGGCGAACATCCTCAACAAAGCGGCGTATCGCGGTGTCGGCGAGCCTGGCTCCACCCAGGTTCCGATCGAGTTCCAGCACTTTGTCAATGGCCGCACTTTCAGCATTGGCCTGAGCTACAAGTTCGGCAACCTGTAAGCGTGTGAGGGGAACGCGGCTGGCATGGCCGCGATCCTGCAGTACCGCCTGATCGGCACGGCAGCGCCGTGCCGATCGTTTTTTGAAAGCCCCGAATGACCCTATGCCGGCGGGCTCACCGAGACCACCGGTTTCCTCGGCCGCCCCGGCGCCTGGATGATTCCTCCCTGCAACGCCATCCCCTTGCTTGTGATATCTACGTCTTTCTGCGGCGCATGAGCCTCGGACTGGATGCGATTCCAACCCAATAGTTGGCCGCAGTGCACAAATCGGTTAGGATTAACTGTTTTTTGATCGATAACATATAACGGGCGCCGGGCCGTCTGGCAACCAGGGACACATGGATACTAAGCAAAACGACCGCAACGCCACCAACGCCACCTTGTACGACGTGGCGCGCGAAGCCGGCGTCTCGGCCATGACGGTATCGCGCGTCATCAACGACAGCGCCCACGTGAGCGACAAGACCCGCGCCAAGGTCATGCGCGTGATCGAGCGCCTGAACTACTCGGTCAATATGGCCGCGCGCGCGGCCCGTGTGGGCACCTTGCGCGTGGGCCTGTTGTACAGCAACCCCAGCGCGGCCTTCCTGAGCGCCTTCCTGGTCGGCGCCATGGGGCAGTGCAGCCAGAGCGGCGCCCAGCTGCTGCTCGAGCATTGCGACGACCTGCGCAGCCAGCGCAAGGCCATCGACAAGCTGATCGCCGAAGGCACCGACGGCATCCTGATTCCGCCGCCGCTGTGCGACTCCAAGCCGGCGCTGCGCCACCTCAACGAAATCGGCATGCCGACCGTGGCCGTGGCCACCGCGCGTCCGTCCGCCCAGGTCTCGGCCGTGCGCATCGACGATTACGAAGCGGCGCGCACCATGACCAATTACCTGCTGGAGCTGGGCCACACCGATATCGGCTTCATCAAGGGCGACCCGGAACACACCCCCAGCCAGCTGCGCTACCAGGCCTTCCGCGACGCCATGCGCCAGGCCGGGCGCCAGGTCCCGGCCGAACGCATCGCCCAGGGCATGTTTACCTACCGGTCCGGTCTCGTGGCCGCGCGCGAACTGCTGTCGCAGCCGGTGCGGCCTTCGGCCATCTTCGCCAGCAACGACGACATGGCCGCCGCCACGGTGGCGGTGGCGCACGGCCTGCACCTGCATTTGCCGGAAGACCTGGCCGTCTGCGGCTTCGACGATACGCCGGTGGCGACCACGGTGTGGCCGGAACTGACCACGATTCACCAGCCGATCACGGAAATGGCGCGCGACGCCGTCGAGCTGGTGCTGGAACATATCCGCGCCAAGCGCGCCGGCTCGCCCATCGTGCCGCAACACCATCTGATGCCATACACCCTGATTCCGCGCGAGTCGACCCACCTGGCGTTCTAGGCGGCGGGGGCAGGGCTATTGACAAAGCGGGGTGAACTGCGTACGCTCATGTTATCGATACCATAATGATCGCCCAGGAGACACCTTGTTCACCAAATTCCGCCTCGCCGCTGCGCTGTGCGTCAGCCTGATCCTTCCTGCCGTACAGGCCCAGACGGTTCCCGACCGCGTCCAGGTCCACGCTTTCCCCGACAAGATCCGTTACACCCACCATAACGACGACTTCACGGTGCGCGTGCGCACGCCGGGCGGGGTATGGCAGGACCTGTACGAGTACGGCGTCAAGGTCGACCTGGACACCAAGCAGCAAGCCTCGATGGTGCACTTTAATTTCAACGGCACGGTCGACGTGGCGGTGCAGAAGAATAACGGCAGCTTCGCCAAGGTGGCGGTGCGCCCCGAGGGCAAGGGCGTCAAGCCGGTGGTCAAGGATGGCGTTGCCTACTTCACGATGCGCCGCCCGGAAAACCTGAGCGTCGAGTTCGACGACGACCGCCTGCACAATCTGCACGTGTTCACCCATGCGATCCGCGCCGACATGCCGGGCGCTTCGGGCGCGCTGACCCCGTACGAGGTCCAGACCGGCGTCACGCCCGACTTCACCCAGAAGACGGTGTTCTTCGGTCCCGGCATCCACTCGGGCGAATTCCGCCTGCGCTCGAACACGACCGTATACGTGCACGGCTCGGCCATCCTGAAGAGCCCCTTGATCATTGACGGCGTTGAAAACGTGAAGGTGATCAGCGACGGCCTGTTCGACAGCGTCGACATGCTGGTGGTGCGCAATTCCCGCAATATCGAGATCGATGGCCCGATTTTCTTCAACCAGCCGCACGGCACCATGCGCTGCATTTCGTCACAGGATTTCGTCGAGAAAAATATCCGCACCATCGGCGCCGGACCGTGGTCGGATGGCCTGGGGCACTTTGCCTGCGAACGGGTGACGATTTCGGACAGCTTCATCCGCACCTCGGACGACTGCCTGACCTTCTACAATCACCGCTGGGATATCTGGGGCGACACCCGCGACGTGCAGGTTAGCAATATGACCCTGTGGGCCGATGTGGCGCACGCCATCATGATCGGCATCCATGGCAATACGCCGAGCGCCCAGCATCCGCAGCCGGAGGTGCTGGAGCGGCTGCGGTTCAAGAATCTCGACATTTTGGAGCATGACGAGGACGAGCCGGATTACGAAGGGGCGATCGGCATCATGGCCGCCGACGACAATCTGGTGCGCGACGTGGTGTTCGAAGATATCCGGGTCGACCGGATCGAAGAGGGCAAGCTGTTCAAGCTGGGCGTGATGTACGTACCGAAGTACAACACCAGCCCGGGCCGGGGCATCGAGAACGTCACCCTGCGCAATATCCAGTACACCGGCAAGGGTTCGCCGAGCGCGTCGTCGATCAGCGGCTACAACGCCGAGCGCAAGGTGAAGAACATCACCATCGACAATGTGACCGTGGCGGGCAAGCGCCTGAGCGCGCCGCAGAACAACCTGCTGGAGGTGAACGAGTTCACCGAAGGCGTAACGTACAAATAGCGCCGCCGTCGCCCGCTTTCGCGGGGGCAGGTCCGCGCTTACGCCAGGACGACGTTCGGGTCGGTCCCGGCGTACATGGCTTCCACCAGGCCCGCACGCCGGCCCAGCACCACGCGCTGGTTGATCGACCCCTTGTCGGTCTGCTCGCCGGCCGGCACCGACGCGGCTTCTTCCAGCAGCAGCATGCGCTCGATGCGCGACGCCGACCCGGTCGCCCTGGCGTTCAACTCCCCCAGCAGGCGCTGGAAATGCGCCCGCACCGGCGCGCTGGCCAGGATCTCCGCCGCACCGGCCGAAGCGTCCAGCCCCGCCAGTACCTGGCACTGCTCCAGGCGCGGAAACACCAGCAGCCCGATCGCGTCGCGGTTAATCCCGGCCACCACCACATCCTGGACATACGGCGCCCCGGCGCTGATCACCCGCGCGCGCAGCGGACCGACACTGACGAACGTCCCGCTGCTCAGCTTGAAATCCTCGGCAATGCGTCCGTCGAACATCAAGCCCAGCTCCGGGCGCGCCGGATCGGCAAAGCGCACCGCATCGCCGCTGCAGTAATAGCCTTGCTCATCGAAGGCAGCGGCGCTGGCTTCAGGCGCGCGCCAGTAGCCCGGCATCACGTGCGGGCCGCGGAAACGCGCCTCGTATTTGCCCTCGACCAGCGTCAGCTTGACCTCGCAGGCCGGCGCCGGCAGTCCCACATAACCGGCCATCATCAGCGGCCCGGTGGTAAAGGTGGAGGAGGGCGAGGTTTCGGTCATGCCCAGCCCCGCCATGATGCGGATGCGCTCGCCGCAATGGTCTTCGCTGACCTGCTCCAGCGCATTCCAGGCCGCTTCCGACAAGCCCGCGCCGGCGAAAAAGAACAATTCCACCTGCGAATAGAAATTCGCGCGCAAGGCGGCATCCTCGCGCAAGGCGGCCGTCAGCAATTCCCAGCCCTTGGGCACATTGAAAAACGCCGTTGGCGCGATGTCCTTCAAATTATTCACCGTGACGGCGAAATCGCGCGGCGTGGGCTTGCCGTCGTCGATGTAATAGCTGCCGCCGTTATACAGCGCGATGCCGATGTTGTGGCTGCCGCCGAAGGTGTGGCTCCAGGGCAGCCAGTCGAGCAGCACGGGCGGCTTGTCGCCCAGGCAGGGAAAGGTTTGCAGCAGCATTTGCTGGTTGCTGCACAGCATACGCTGGGTGGTGATGACGGCCTTGGGCAGCTTGGTCGACCCGGACGTGAACAGGAACTTGGCGATGGTGTCCGGGCCGCTGGCGCGGTTGGCCGCATCCACGGCCGTACGCGGGGTGGTGGCCAGCAGCGCGGCCAGCGGCATGCTGGCGCGCCCGGCGTCGCCATGATCGATGACGATCTGCACGTCGTCGGCCACGGTGGCCGCCAGCGCCTTGGCGCAGGCGCTGCCGTCGCTGGCGTAGACCATGCCGGGCGTGAGGTGTTTCACGAAATG
>CBFGOU010000165.1:0-8652 GCA_965650445.1 uncultured Oxalobacteraceae bacterium
CAAGCTGCTCACCGCCGCCTACGATTCGGACCAGCAGACGCGCGAGCGGCTGCAGCGCGACATCAATCCCTACGAGTTCTATCCGGTCTACGGCGACAGCGCGATCACCGGCTTCGACGCGCGCTCGGCCGGGCGCCTGTATGTGCGCATCGACGACAGAAAGAGCTACCTGCTGTACGGCGACTTCTCGACCTCGGAAGGCGTGGCCTCGAGCGTACCGGGGCCCGACACCGGCCTGGAAGCGCGCAAGCTGGGCCAGTACCAGCGCACCGCCACCGGCCTGCGCGGCCATTGGGACGGCCAGGATGGCAAGCTCGATACCTTTGCCTTCCACGACCGCACCAAGCAGGTGGTGGAAGAGTACCGCGCCAACGGCGGCTCCGGCCCTTTCGCCGTGCGCAACAACGGCGCGCTGGCCAATTCGGAACGGGTCGAACTGGTGGTGCGCGACAAGAACCAGACCGACATCGTCAAGCAGGTCACGCCGCTGCGCCGCCTCGACGACTACAGCTTCGAGCCGTTCTCGGGCCGCATCCTGTTCAAGCAGGCGGTGGCCTCGCTCACGCCCGAGGGCGACCCGCAGTCGATCCGTATCAGCTACGAGGTCGACCAGGGCGGCGACGATTTCTGGGTGCTGGGCGCCAGCGGCCAGGCCCGTCTGGGCAGCGCCGTGACGGTCGGCGCCGCGATGGCCGACGACACCAATCCGCAGTCGCCTTACCGCCTGCAGAGCGTGAACGCCGCAGCCACGCTGGGGCCCAAGACCCGGCTGGTGGCCGAGCTGGCGCACAGCAGTTCGACCAGCTACCGCGCCGGCGGCCAGCTCTACACCACGCCGAGCGGCCAGCCGGGCGAACTGGCCGACGCGGCCAGCGGGCGCGCCGCGCGGGTGGAGCTGGCCCACCAGGGCGACACGCTGGAAGCGCGCGTGCACTGGCAGCACGCCGACGGCCAGTTCGATAACAGCGCCGGCGGCATCAGCCCCGGCCACAGCGATGCCGGCGTCAAGTTCGCGGCCAGGCTCAGCGACACCCTGACCGCCTACACCACCGCCTTGCAAAGCCGCGACCAGCTGGTGGTGGCCAGGCGCGAGGCGGCGCGTGTGGGCCTGCGCTGGAAGAGCAGCGACCGGCTCGCGCTCGACCTGTCCTTGCAGCACATGAAGGAAGAGGGCCTGTTGACCGGCCAGGGTGCGCTCGCCGGCAATACCAGCGCGCTGCCGACCGGCCAGAATCCGGACGGCGGCTTTTTCGGGTTGGGTAACACCAACAGCGCCATCAGCACGGTCGACGGGCGCACCATCACCACGTTCGCGCCGGTCGGCGCCGCTCCCCAGCCGGGCAGCCAGGCCGCGCTCGACGCCACCACTGTGGCGCTGGGCGCGCAGTTCAAGGTCACCGACGCGTTCAGCGTGAACGGCGTGGCCGAGCATGGCGTATCCGACAGCCGCCAGAAGCGCTTCGAACTGGGCGCGCAATACCAGTTGTCGGAACGCAGCCGCGCCTACGCCCACTACGAAAACCAGACCGGGCTGGCGTCGCGCTATGCGCTCAACCCGGCCGAGAAGAGCAATGCCTTTGTGGCCGGCGTCGAGTCGAGCTACCTGTCGGGCGCCAGCATCTTCTCCGAATACCGGCTGCGCGACGCGCTCGCCACCGACCTGGCCTCGGGCCGCGACCTGCAGCTGGCCAGCGGCGCACGCAATACCTGGAACGTGGCCGAGGGGCTGGCGGCCAGCACCAACGCCGAATACCTGCATGTGTTCGATGGCCGCCAGCAGAAGGGCGTGGCGCTGTCCGGCGCGCTCGACTACACCGCCAATCCGCTGTGGAAGGCGTCCGCCAAGCTCGAATGGCGCCGCCTGTTCGACAATGCCGCCAGCCCGGGCGACCAGGGCCAGGACCAGTGGCTGTCGACGCTGGCGCTGGCGCGCAAGCTGGACCGCGACTGGACTATGCTGGTGCGCAACTATGCGCTGTTCGCGCGCAACCGCGACGACGCCGCCGGCGCCGCGATCGGCAACAGCCTGCAGGAACGCGCCCAGCTCGGCCTGGCCTGGCGCCCGGTCGACCACAACCGCTACAACGCGCTGGCGCGCTACGAGTTCAAGAACGTGCGCGACGACACCCGCGCCGACGGCGAGAGCTACGCGGCCCACATCGTTTCGACCCATCTGGACTACCACCCGAGCCGGCCCTGGTGGATGACCGGGCGCCTGGCCGCCAAGGCCAGCACCGAGCGCCGCCTGCCGGCCGCCAGCCAGGACTACCGTGCCGTGCTTGCCGCCGGGCGCGTGGTGTACGACATCTCGGAACGCTGGGATGTCGGCCTGCTCGGCGCCTGGCTGCACAGCCCGCACGATGGCACCAGCCAGTTCGCGCGCGGGGTGGAGGTGGGCTACCTGCTCAAGGCCAACCTGTGGCTGTCGGCCGGCTACAACGTATCCGGCTTCAGGGAGCGCGACCTGAGCAGCGCCGACTATACCGCCAAGGGCGCCTTTCTGCGCCTGCGCTTCAAATTCGACGAAACCCTGTTCAAGGCCAGCGATGCGAGCGTCAACCGCTCGCTGGCGCGCTGACACCGACCGAAAGACCGACACCATGACCAATCAAGCATTCCTCTACGCCGTCCTGCTTGCCGCCGGCGCCGCCCAGGCCGGCGAACTCAACGCACCCGGCGCGCGCATCAGCGACCAGGCGATCGCGGCCGACCACCAGCAGTACGCCGCGCTGCAAGGCCGGATCAAGGGACTCAACGACAAGGGCCTGCCCGTGGCCGGCTACTACCTGTCCAAAGCCCAGTGCTGGCTCGACGTGTCGCTGCACGAGTACACGCGCAACGACCGCTCGGCCTTTCCGGCCGAGGCGTTCGAGCAGAGCGCACGGATCGTGGCGGCGCTGGAAGCGGGCCAGTCCCCCAACCCCGGCGAGCAGACCCCGCTGGTCAATGGCGCCACCCGCCTGCGCGAAGACCTGTGGGCGCGCTTTGCCGCGCTGCGCGCCGGCCCCGGCCAGCAGTGCGCGGCGCAGCAGATTGCCTGCGGCGAGGTCGAGCTGGTCCACGCCGGCAACGAGTATGCCCAGCAAGGCTGGCGCCACGCCAACCCCTACATCCAGATCGCCGAGCAAAAAGCGAGCGACGCCCACGCCGCCGCCGAGCGGTGCGGCGCCGCATCGCCGCCGGCCCCGCTGCAGCCCGCCGCCTGCGCGCCCGCCGCCACCCCGGTTTGCGCGCCGGCTCCGGACCCGGCGCCGACAATCGACAAACTGAGCCTGGCCGCCGACGCCCTGTTCGCTTTCGACAAGTCCGGCCTGGCCGACCTGTTGCCCGCCGGCCGCGCGCGCATCGACGCCATGATGGACCAGTTCAAGCGCGGCTATGCGCGGATCGACAGTATCAGCCTGGTCGGCTATACCGACCGGCTTGGCGGTGTGGCCTACAACCAGGCGCTATCCGAACGGCGCGCCTCCACGGTCAAGCAATATCTGCAGTCGAAGGGCTATACCGGCAGCATCGCCAGCAGCGGCAAGGGCAAGGCCGGGCAGATCGAAGCGTGTACCGGGGTTGCGCCGCGTTCCGCCTTGATCGCCTGCCTGCAGCCGAACCGCCGCGTCGACATCGAGGTGACCGGCGTCAGGCGCGGGGCGGCTGCGCCGCAATAGCCAGCGCTGCCCGAGCGCCAGGCCGTGTACGACAAGGCCCGCCATACAAAAATGCGTATGGAACGCTGGAAATAAGTGATTTGAATGTGTTGCCGATAGCGCGCTAGTATGTCGCTCGCGCAGCGATTTGATGAACTTATTGGAGCTGAAAATGTGGTCAGATAGAAGGAAATTTGGACTGGGGACGCTGATGGCAGGCGTACTTGCCGGCGCGCTGTTGATGCTGAACACGGCCGCGTTTGCGGCCAGTCCCCAGGCCGGCTACCTGCTGGTGTATTTCACGGGCGAAGGCGCCGATGGCGAACAGATTTACTTCGCTGCCAGCAAGGATGGGCTGCACTGGGAAGATCTCAACGATTCCAAACCGGTCTTGCGCACGGACCTCGGCGAGAAGGGGGTACGCGATCCCGCCATCGTCCGTGCGCAAGGCGGCAAGAAATTCTACATTCTGGCGACCGACTTGCGCATCGCCAGTGGCAAGGGCTGGGATGCGGCCATGCACCATGGCAGCACCTCCCTGATCATCTACGAATCGACCGATCTGGTGCACTGGTCGGCACCGCGCAAGGTCGACGTTGCGGGCAATATCCCCGGTGCGGGATGCGCCTGGGCGCCGGAAGCGATCTATGACGAGGCCAGCGGCGACTACATCGTCTACTGGGCCACGATTTCGCCGGCGAACGGTATCGACAAGGCACGCATCTATTATTCCAGGACGCGCGACTTCGTGACGTTTACGCCGTCCCAGCTGTATATCGACCGGCCCGGCGAGACCGCCATCATCGATACCCAGATCGTGAAGCTGAACGACCGCAGCACCGGCTACCAATATTACCGCGCCTCCGGCGACGGCCAGATCACCCTGGAAGGCAGCGACAGCATATTGGGCAAGTGGACGACGATCGGCGATCTGCGCTCGGTCGGATTGACCGGCAAGCAGGTCGAAGGGCCGATCCTGTATAAACTGAATAATTCCAATCAGTGGGGGCTGTGGGTCGATCAGTATGCCGCCGGCAAAGGCTATCTGTTCCTGGCGTCGTCGAATTTATCCGACGCGAGCAAGTTCAGGATATTGGATCCGGCCGAGTATTCGATGGGCAAGAGCAAGAAGCGCCACGGTTCGATCCTGAACCTCTCGGCGCAAGAGTATCGGGCAGTCACCACGCGCTGGCCGAGCGCCCGCTAGCAGCCGACGATCCCAAGCTCGCCGGGCTGCCAATGTCTTATTTCTTGTGCGCCGGCGCGGACCTCTCCGTCAGCGGGGCGCGCTCACGCGGAACAGGCGCGCGCCGTGGAACGGTACCTCGGGCGCGAAGTCAGCGCCGGCGCCGAGGTCTTTGCCAGTCCACAAATCGCGTACCCGCGCCGCGCCGCCAAAGCCGATGTCGGCCAGTTTCACTGGGACGCGCACCGTTGCGCCCTGCGCCCCATCGCGCGTATTGAAGAGCGCCAGGTATTTATCCCTGGACTTCGGAACATCCGCTGTCCAGGCGATCAAACCATCCTCGGTGCGGAACAGCTGGTGGTTGTTCTCGCTGTGCTGGTTGACCGCGATAACCGCGTCGTTGGTGAGCAGGGAGAGCGTGAACGGGTCGGTTTTCGTCATGTCGCCGCCGTGCATGAGCGGCGAGCGGGCAATACTCCAGAGCGTCATCAGCGTATATTGCTCGTCCGGCGTAAAGCGCGTCTGGCGCTTGAATTCAATGGTCCCGATCGGCAGCATGTCGGCGTCCGGCCACGCGCCGGAAATGCGGAAAGGGGTCCAGTCGTGCAGGCGCTTGAACTGATCGCGCAGGGACTTCCAGTCGTCCCAGAAATCGTCGCTGACGCGCCACATGTTGGCGTGTTGATCGACATGCGGGCCGGCGCTGAGCGGCGTTTCGCCGGGCGAGGTGCTCAGGAGAATAGGGCGGCCGGTCTTGTCGATCGCCTTGCGGATCGCCTCGATCTCGGCCTGGTGGTAGGGCCGGCTCAGGTCGTCGACCTTGATGAAGTCGACACCCCATGCGGCGACCAGCTTCATGAGTGAATCGTAGTACGCCTGCGCACCCGGCTTGTTCATGTCCACGCCATACATATCCGGATTCCACGAACAGACGCTGTTGCGGTCGGCAATATCGCCCGCGCGCACGTCGGTGCCAAGCAGCGGCGTGTTCTGTTCCACCGCCTGACGCGAAATCCCGCGCATCATGTGGATCCCGAATTTGAGTCCCTTGGCATGCACGTAGTCGGCCAGCGGTTTGAAGCCTTTGCCGTCGCTCGCCGACGGGAATTTTTCCGGCGCGGGGACGAGGCGGCTAAAGCCATCCATCGCCAGCTTCGCGCCTTTTTCGTAATCATGTCCTTTTGCGGTGGGCTGATACCACTGGATGTCGACGACCAGATACTGCCAGCCGTGCGGCTTGAGCGTCCTGGCCATGTAGTCGGCCTGCTGTTTGGTCTGGGCCTCGGTAATCGTCGTGCCAAAATTGTCCCAGCTGTTCCAGCCCATCGGTGGCGTCGGAGCCCAGGTGTGGAAGTCGCTGGCTGGAGCGGCCATCAGGGGCGCGGCGAGCAGCAAGGCAAAGGGAATCGTCAGAAGGCGTTTAATCATGAAATGGTCCAGGCGCGGCCGATAAAGTGATAACACTACAGGGTACTGGAATCGCCGGGCGCGAACCAATAATAAAAACCCGGTGACCGATGCCATTTTTGATATGTCGGCAGGGGGGCGGCAAATAGCGTCAGGTGGGCGTGATCGCCGCATACGCCAGCGACGCCGCGGCTTGCGCACGGGAGGTGCCGGATGGGTGCGGGAGATCCACCAGCACCATGCCCTGCAGCAGCGTCACCTTCATGCCGCCGAAGGCGCCGCCGGACAGCCGCTCCACCGGCTCGCCGCAGGAATGGCTTCGCCCTTCATTACCAGTGTCAAGGGACCGATGCGCGCGTTGTCGCCCACTTTCGCGCTGTACAGCACCGCGCTGCGCGGCCCCATGTACACTTTCGCGCCGATGTCGACCTGGTCGATCTTCATCACGCGGTCCTCGAACAGATGCGTTTGCGGGCAGGTGAGGGCGTTCAGTTCGCTGTAATCGCCGATGCTGACGCAGTCGAACTCGGTAATGTCGGTGGTATCGAGATACACGCCGCGCCCTATTTTGCAGCCCAGCAGGCGGAACGCGATCGGCAGCCACGGCGTGCCGCGCAGGTAGCGCATGAAATTGGGCACGGCGATGCCCTCGTACATATTGGTCACGCCTTCGGACAGCCAGACGAAGGCGGTCCACATCGGCGCCGACCGCTTGCGGTAGCGTCCCAGCCACAGCCACTTGAGCAGCATGACGAACGCGAAATTGCCGATGCCGTAGACCAGCCCGGCGCGGCCGAGATTGATCGCCACCTGGCTCCAGCGCCCTTCGCCGGCCAGCGGCATGACATCCATGACGACGGTGTACCCGACCGCGATGACGACCGCATGGGGCGCCACGATGCGGAAGGTCTCGACCAGGGTGCGTCCCAGGCGCCGCAGCGCGGACGGGTGATACGTGAGCGAATCGGGAAACACGGCGGCCTGCTCGCGCGCCGGCAGGTGAATCGGCGGCGAGCCGAGCCAGGTGTCGCCGGGCGCCAGCCGCTCGTTGGCGGGCGCATGGCTGTGCACGCCGATGAGCACCCCCTCCGGCAGGACAGTACCGTCCGGCACATAACTGCCATTGCCCACGAAGCTGCGATGGGAAATCACGGTTGGCAACATGGTCATCCAGCCGCCATCGATCTGTTCGTCGCCCAGCATGACGGCATCGGCGATGAAGGTTTCGTCGCCGAGCGTGAGCATGTCCGGCACCACGCCCAGGGCGGTGGAGATCTCGGCATCGCGGCCCACCTTGGCGCCCAGCAGGCGGTACCAGTACGGCGCGAACACGGTCGCGTAAATCCCGTGCAGCACGTTCAGGCTCGATTCCTGGATATGGCTGACCAGCCACTTCGCACAATACAGCTTGCTGTGGACGGCGGTGCGGCCGGGCTCCAGGCGCGGCAGGGCGCCCCAGCGGATGGCCGACGACACCAGTGCCGTGAGGACGATCAGCACCGCGCTGGCCGGGAACGCCAGCACGAAATAGCGGGCGATCTGGGCGGCAACGCTGTCGCGCATCAGCCAGGGCAGCACGTTGCGTTCGTCCAGCCAGTCGATCAGCACGAAGCTGGGGAAGACCGGCATGAAAAACAGCGTGGTCACGAGCAGGATGCCAAGCACGAAGAACAGCGCTTCGCCGGTCAGGCGCAGCCGGCTGACGGCGGGGCGCGGCGGGAGCTGGGATACGAAAGGGCCGAGATCGCGCGCGGGCGAACCGCCCCACACCCGCGCGGCGGGAACGCGCACGCCATCGGCCAGCGCCGCTTGCCCTTCGACGTGGCCGCTTGCACCGACGGCGGTATTGCCTTCAAGCACGGCAAACGAGGCGACACTGGCGTCGTCACCGATCTCGATGTGTCCGAGCAGCAGGCGGCCGCGCTCCACGCGCGCGTTTTCGAGGTTGACCGCGTTGCCGATGCTCACGCCGTCGCCGATGGTCAGCAGGTCCGGTACGCGCAGGGTGATCGAGCCGACGATCACGTCGCGTCCCACCTTGGCGCCCAGTGCGCGCAGCCACCAGTTGTGCAGCGACGAGCCGCTCAGCATATACGCGGGGGCGCCCTCGATCAGACGGTCGGCCAGCCACCAGCGGTAATAGGTCCAGCCCCACAAGGGATAGGAACCGGCGCGCAGGCGGCCGGCGATGAGCCACTTGCCGGCAATGGCGACCACGAATTCCAGCACCGTGGCAATCAGGAACACGGCGATGGAGGCGGCAATGGCGCGCGCGGTCGAATCGGTCGGATCGCCGGTAAAGAAATGGTAAGTAAAGAACGGCGCCAGCCACTGCGCCATGCGCAAGGTCACCAGCGCCGGCACCGCGGCCGCCTGGGCCAGCCCGCAGGTCCAGCGGCGCCAGGCCGATGGCGGCGT
>CBFGOU010000166.1:0-8630 GCA_965650445.1 uncultured Oxalobacteraceae bacterium
CGACAGTCACGTAGATGTGACAGGATTGTTTCGAGATACGATCGCCACGACCCTTAGCACGCGCGGTGAAGCGCTTGAGGATCGGACCCTTTTCAACGTAGATCTGAACGACCTTCAGCTCGTCGATGTCGGCGCCGTCGTTGTGCTCGGCGTTCGCGATTGCGGACTCAAGCACTTTCTTGACGATGGCAGCGCCTTTTTTCGGGCTGAATTGCAGGATGTTGAGTGCTGCGTCAACTTTCTTGCCACGGATCAGATCGGCAACCAGACGGCCCTTTTGGTCCGACAGGCGCACACCTTTGAGGATAGCTTTGGTTTCCATTATTTCTTCGCCTTCTTGTCAGCGGCATGGCCCTTGAACGTGCGGGTCAGTGCGAATTCGCCGAGCTTGTGACCTACCATGTTCTCGGAAATGTACACCGGCACGTGCAGCTTGCCGTTATGCACCGCGATCGTCAGGCCGATGAAGTCAGGCGAAATCGTCGAACGGCGCGACCAGGTTTTGACTGGCTTTTTGTCTTTGATCGCTTGCGCGGTTTCGACTTTTTTCACCAGGTGGGCGTCGATAAACGGCCCTTTTTTCAATGAACGTGTCATGTCTTATCCTTATTTCTTGCCGCGGCGCGAGACGATCATCGAAGTGGTGCGCTTGTTGCGGCGCGTCTTCTTACCCTTCGTCTGCTGGCCCCAAGGCGACACTGGATGACGACCAGCTGCGGTTTTACCTTCACCACCACCGTGCGGGTGATCGACCGGGTTCATGACCACACCGCGCACGGTAGGACGAACACCGCGCCAGCGCATCGCGCCGGCCTTACCGATCTTGCGCAGGCTGTGTTCGGCATTGCCGACTTCACCCACGGTGGCACGGCACTCGATGTGCACGCGGCGCACTTCACCCGAGCGCAGGCGCACTTGAGCGTAAGTACCTTCACGGGCCATCAGCACGACGCCGGCGCCGGCGGTACGGGCCATCTGGGCACCCTTACCTGGCAGCATTTCGACACAGTGCATCACGGTACCGACTGGAATGTTGCGGATCGGCAGGCAGTTGCCCGACTTGATCGGCGCTTCCGCACCGTTCATCACCGCATCGCCCACGGCCATGCCTTTGGTGGCGATGATGTACTGGCGCTCGCCATCGGCGTAGCACAGCAGCGCGATGTTGGCGGTACGGTTAGGATCGTATTCGATGCGCTCGACCTTGGCAGGGATGCCATCCTTCTGACGCTTGAAGTCGATCACACGATAGTGCTGCTTGTGACCACCGCCGATGTGGCGGGTGGTGATGTGGCCGTTGTTGTTACGGCCGGCAGTTTTCGATTTCTTTTCAACCAGGGCAGCGAACGGACGACCTTTGTACAGGTCGGCGTTGACTACCTTCACCATGCCGCGACGGCCTGGGGAGGTTGGCTTCATCTTTACGAGTGCCATTATTTAGCCTCCTCGACAAAATTGATTTCCTGGCCGGGCTTCAGGCACACGAAAGCACGCTTGGTATGGTTGCGACGACCGTTGAAACGGCCCGAACGCTTTTGCTTACCTTCGCGATTGACTGTCTGGACCGACAGGACTTCAACCTTGAACAACAGTTCAACGGCTGCCTTGATTTCAGGCTTGGTCGCGTCCGGCAATACACGGAACACGATCTGCTCGTTCTTTTCCGCGACCATGGTGGCCTTCTCGGAAATCACCGGCGCCTGGAGCACCTTCATCAGGCGCTCTTCGGAAAATTTGATTACGCCGCTCATGCGAACATCTCCTCAAGCTTGGCCAGCGCTGCTTTGGTGACCAGGACTTTCTTGTAGAACACCAGCGACATCGGGTCGGCGTGACGTGGCTCGACAACCAGCACGTTGGGCAGGTTGCGCGAGGCCAGCAGCAGGTTTTCCTCGAGGTTGTCGGTAATGACCAGCACCGAATCCAGGCCCATGCCCTGCAGCTTTTGCGACAGCAGCTTGGTCTTTGGGGCTTCCAGACTCATGTTTTCGATCACCACCAGGCGCTCTTCGCGCGCCAGCTGGGACAGGATCGAGCAGATACCTGCGCGATACATCTTCTTGTTCACTTTGTGGGTGAAGTTTTCGTCAGGCGAGTTCGGGAAAATCCGACCGCCGCCGCGCCACAGAGGCGAGGACGACATACCGGCACGGGCGCGGCCGGTGCCTTTCTGGCGCCAAGGCTTCTTGGTCGTGTGGTGAACTTCTTCACGGTCTTTCTGCTTGCGGTTGCCGCTACGGGCGTTGGCAGCGTAGGCGACCACGATCTGGTGGATCAGCGCTTCGTTGTAGTCACGGCCGAATACGGTATCGGCTGCGGCAACGTTCGAACCAGCTTGTCCCTGCTCATTCAGAAGCTTGAGTTCCATAATTAAGCTCCCTTCTGTGCTTTGGATTTGATGGCTGGCGAAACGACGACCTGGCCATTCTTGGCGCCAGGTACGGCACCTTTGACCAGCAACAGCTGGCGGTCGGCATCGATGCGGGCGATTTCGAGGTTCTGGGTGGTGACGGTGACGTCGCCCATGTGACCGGTCATGCGCTTGCCTGGGAACACGCGGCCTGGGTCCTGCGCCATACCGATCGAGCCTGGCACGTTGTGCGAACGCGAGTTACCGTGGGTTGCACGGCCGGATGCGAAGTTGTGGCGCTTGATGGTACCGGCGTAGCCTTTACCGATCGAGGTGCCCTGCACGTCGATTTTCTGGCCGACTTCGAACACGGAAGCGGCGACGACGTCACCAGCTTTGAGTTCGGCGGCTTTGGCGGCATCGACGCGGAATTCACGAAGCATCGTACCGGCTTCCACGCCAGCTTTGGCGTGATGACCCGCAACTGCCTTGGTCACGCGGGAAGCGCGACGTTGACCGAATGCGACCTGAACAGCGGAGTAACCGTCCGTTTCAGGAGTTTTGATTTGCGCAACACGGTTGTTCGACACGTCGAGCACGGTAACTGGGATCGAATCCCCGTCATCCGTGAAGATGCGCATCATGCCAACCTTGCGACCGAGAAGGCCTAGGCTCATTTTTTCTCCATTCCCACCTGCGATTGGGCGGGGCTGATGTTTAACTACAAATAATGGACGGACTCAAAAAGGACGAATCCATACCGAAGCCGGCTAGTATAGCCCGATCAGGGGCTTGACGCAACCGCTTATTTGGGGGTATGTCGAGGTGTTGCGCCCGCGGTACCGGCGCCTGCGGCGTGCGCGCGATGGCGCGCGCAGTCGGCTCAGCCCAGGGAGGCGGCGCCGGGGCGCCAGATGGCCAGCCGCACGCGCAGGCAGAACTGGGCGGCACGCACGGCCAGCGGGCGCCGGACCCGGCGCGCGAGCAGCTTGCCGGCATCGCCCAGCGGCACCGCCAGCTGCCAGCTGACCGGATAGCTGTTGTAGTGGCCGGTCAGCCGATTGAGCACGCGGGTGGTTTCCTCGCCGGTGAAGTCGAGGTGGCGGTTGGGCGCGAACACGAACAGCGGGTGCACGCGGGCCTGGCCACCCTTGACGCGCACTTCCACGCAGGCCGGCAGCAATTCTCCATGGCTGAGGGCCGCATGCGCCGCCACCACGAACTGGGCGTCGGCCTCGAGCGGCACGGCGTCGCAGGTGGTCGGGCGCAGCAGCGAGGCATCCTGCTGGTGATCCTCGCCGATGGCCCACTCCCACACGGGATAGCTGGACAGATCCGCGCTGGAAAGCGCGCGCAGCGGACGGCGGGTGGCAAGATCGGTGGTCATGATTCCAGTCTACAGCCTGGTGCAATTTCCGTCCATCAACGACGGTGCGGCGCGGCGCGGAAACAACTGCGCGCCGGTATCAGGCGGGCAGCGTTATCGTTCAGTTGGGGAGGAAGGTTCCGATGCAGGACGACGCAGAACGGCAGGAGCAGGCGGCGGAACGGCGCGAACTGCGCCGCCAGGTGGTGCTGGTGGACGGCATCACCGTGCTGTTCATTCTGGGCCTGGCCGCCGTGTGGCTGGCGGCCGACGCCCTGCTGCTGGTGTTCGCCTGCATCCTGTTCGCGGTGCTGCTGTACAAGCTGTCCGAACTGCTGAGAAAGCTGGTCAAGCTGTCGCACCCGGTGGCGCTCGCGCTGGTCGCAGCCGGACTGCTGGGCGCACTGGCCGGCGGCGGCTGGTTGATGGCGCCACAGATTTCCGACCAGTCGAGCGCGCTGGCCCAGGCCATTCCCGCCTCGCTGGAGCGCCTGCGCGGCATGCTGGAGCACCAGGCCTGGTTCAAACTGCTCCAGAACCAGCTGCCCTCGCCGGCCGAACTGAGCAGACAGATGCGCGCGCTGGTGCCCAACGCCGGGCTGTTTTTCGTGGGGATCTTCGGCGCAGCCGGCAATGCCGTGGTGATCTATGTGGTCGGGGTGTATCTGGCGCTGGCGCCGCAGACCTATGTCAATGGCACGGTCAGGCTGATCCCGCGCGGGCGGCGGGCGCGGGCGGGCGCGGTCATGCAGGCGCTGGGCGATAAGCTGGGCAACTGGCTGCTGGGAAAATTCATCTCGATGCTGATCGTCGGCACGATCACTTCCTTCGGCCTGATGCTGCTGGAGGTACCGCTGGCCCTCATTCTCGGCATCATCGCCGGCCTGCTCGACTTCATTCCCTACATCGGACCGATCATGGCGGGCGTACCGGCCCTCCTGATCGCCCTGACCATCAGTCCCGAGCTGGCGCTGTACACGGTGCTGCTGTTCGGCGCCATCCAGCTGGTCGAGGGCTACCTGCTGCAGCCGCTGATCGAAGCCAGGGCGGTCGAGCTGCCGCCGGCCCTGACGATCATCATGCAACTGGCCTTCGGCGCCCTGTTCGGACTGGTCGGCGTGGCGCTGGCCACCCCGCTGACGGCCGTGCTGGCCGTGCTGATCCGCATGCTATATATCCACGACGCGCTGGGCGACAGCGAACCTTAGGCTAGCGCGGGCCGCGCGCCGGCCTGGAACGCCAGCGCAGGCCGGGTGCGGCGCACGGCGGCGACCGGCGCGGCGCCGACCTGGAATACCCCGACCAGCTCGGTCAAGCGGGTGGCCTGGTCGCGCAGCGAGGCGGCGGCGGCGGCGGCCTCTTCCACCAGCGCGGCATTCTGCTGGGTCACCGTGTCCATGGCGCTGACCGCGCCGTTGACCTGGGCAATGCCGCAGGCCTGCTCGGCGGCGGCATCCGACATCGAGGTCATCAGGCCGGCCACGCGGGCAATGCTGACCACCACCTCTTCCATGGTCTTGCCGGCCTGGTCGACCAGGCGGTTGCCGGTGGCGACCTTTTCCACCGAAGCATTGATCAGGGCATTGATTTCCTTGGCCGCGCTGGCGCTGCGCTGGGCCAGGTTGCGCACTTCCGAGGCCACGACCGCAAAACCGCGGCCCTGCTCGCCGGCACGCGCCGCTTCCACCGCCGCGTTGAGCGCCAGGATATTGGTCTGGAAGGCAATCCCGTCGATGACGCTGGTGATCTCGGCGATGCGGCGCGCCGACTGGTCGATCTCGCCCATGGTGCTGACCACGGCGGCCACCACGTCGCCGCCCTGGCGCGCCACCGCCGAGGCCGACTGGGCCAGCTGATTGGCCTGCTGGGCGTTCTCGGCATTGGTATTGACCGCGGCCGTCAACTCTTCCATCGACGAGGCGGCCTCTTCCAGCGCGCCGGCCTGCTGTTCGGTGCGCGCGGACAGATCGATGTTGCCGGCGGCGATTTCCTCGGACGCCGTGGTGATCGTCGCGGTTCCGCTGCGCACATTGGTCACGATGCGCGCCAGGCTATCGTTCATTTCCTTGAGCGAGGCCATCAGCCTGGCGGTTTCGTCGCGGCCATCGATGTCGATGGTGCGGGTCAGATCCCCGCCGGCGACGGCCTGCGCCAGCGCCATGGCCTGGTTCAGCGGCGCGGTGATGGACACGGTGATGCGCCAGCCAATGGCCAGCCCGGCCACTACCGCCGCCAGCGCCAGAGCGATCATGGTCAGCCGCGCGGTGTGGAAAGACCCGCGCGCGGCGGCGAGGTTTTCCTCGGAAGCCTTTTCCTGAAGATCGATGTTGGCGTGAATGCTGTCCTGCCAGCTCTGGGTCGCCGGGATCGCCTTGGCGAACAAGATCGCCGTGGCTTCCTCGTCGCGGTTTCCCCTGGCCAGGGCAAATACCTCATTGTTCAAGGGGTTGACGATACTGGCATTGCTGGCCATTTCGGCGCGCAGCTTCAGTCCCTGCGGGGAACCCGGCATGGCTTCGAGTTCCTTCCAGGCCTTGTCGTATTCCTCTTGGGCTTTGGTCACCTTGAGCATCTCGTGCTCGATCTTCGCCAGATCGGTCAGCAAGATCACGCTGCGCGAGACGCGCGCGACCACGTGCACCGATTGCGACATGGTATTGAGCAGTTGTGCCTTGCGGTCGAACTCGCCGGTGACCCGCTCCAGGTTGCCCTGAATGTGTTGCATGCCGAGCACGCCGCAGACCGTGAGCATGGCCATCAACACCAGCAGCAAGGCATAGCCCGCCCCCAGGCGCACCCCGATGTTCAAGTTATTCAGTTTCATGCTGGCCCCAAGTCAATTTTGAAAGTGCGACAAGAAAACAACGCGACCAGCCAAATTTGCTAAAATCGTGTAAATTGGCAATACGCGTTTCGCTGAAGAAATTATAGCCAGTATTTGTTTAAATTGTGTTGTTTATTGGAGTCGCGCAAGGCGGCGATTCGATCGAGGAAAATAATGACGGCCCCATCGGATGTCTGCACCACCCAGGAAGCGGCCCGGCTGCTGGGAATATCGGTCACGTCGGTCCAGCAACTGGTCGAAGCCGGCGTGATCGACGCGTGGAAAACCAAGGGTGGACACCGGCGCATTCCGCTGGCCGCGGTACACGCGTACAAGGCCGCGCCGGCCGCGCGCAGCGCCCCCGCCAGCGCGCGGCTCTCGGTGCTGGTGATCGAGGACAGTGAACTGCAGCGCGCCCTGTATGCCCACAAAATGGGCAACTGGAAACTGCCCTTCGACCTGCGTTTTTGCGACAACGGCTACCAGGCCCTGATGGACGTGGCCCATCACCGGCCCGACGTGGTCCTGGCCGACATCATGATGGAGGGAATCGACGGCTTCGAGGTGATCAATACCATCCTCGGCTATCCCGATCTGAGCGACATCGACATGGCGGTATTGTCCGGCCTGGGGCAGGACGCCATCGATGCGCGCGGCGGCATCCCCGCCGGCCTCGTAATGTTTCCGAAGCCCATCAACTTCGACGAGTTGCGCGGCTACCTGCGCGCTTGCCAGGCGCGCCGCGCGCGCGCCGCGCAGCGCCACGCGTAAGCCTTTGCAAATCTAACGATTCCAACAATTTTTCAAACCTTGTCCGCGATGCGTCTGCCCAAGCCTACCGACATTCGCCTGGTGGTGTGCCTGTTCGGCACAGTGCTGCTATGCCTGGTATGGGGCATGACCCTGCAGCAGATCAGCGCCGGACAGCGCGCGCACTGGCTGCAGGCCGAGCACGACGCCCGCAGTTTCGCCCGGGTGGTCGAAGAGCACAGCGTGCGCACCCTGGAAGCGGCCGACCAGGCGCTGCAGTGGCTGCGCTTTCGCTACCAGCAACTGGGCACGGGACTGGACCTGCCCGGCGAATTGCGCGATGGCCGGATTCCTGGGGACATCTACAATCTGTACACGGTGGTGAACCAGCACGCCGACGTGGTGCTGTCGAGCAAATCGTTCACGCCCACCAACCTGGCCGACCGCGAACACATCCGCGTGCACCGCGACGGCGAGCACGGCCTGTACATCAGCCAGCCGGTGCGCGGACGGGTCTCGAAACAATGGTCGATCCAGCTGACCCGCAGAGTCAGCGCGCCGGACGGCGCCTGGCGCGGCGTGGTGGTGGTCTCGATCGACCCGGCCTACTTCGTCTCGCTGTACCGCGACATCGGCCTGGGCCAGCACGGCTCGGTCGCCCTGACCGGCACCGACGGGGTGGTGCGGGCCGGCCACTCCGGCAGCCGCGACAGCGGCGGCCACGACCGTTCCGGCAGCGCGCTGTTCGCCGCCATGCAGGCCCAGCGCGAGGGCAGCCTGACGACCGTCAGCGAATTCGATCAGCACAGCCGGATCTACGCCTTCCGCAAGCTCAAGCACTATCCCCTGTTCGTCTCGGTCGGCATCGACCGGGACGAGCGCATGGGCAGCTTCGAGCCGACCCGGCAGGAAGCGCTGCGCATGGCCGCGCTGGCCAGCGCCATCATCGTGCTGTTTTCGGCCGCCATCATCGCACTGACCGGCCGCCTGGTGGCCAGCCATGCGCACGCGGTGCAGGCCAATCTGGCCAAGTCGCGTTTCCTGGCCAATATGTCGCACGAACTGCGCACGCCGCTGAACGGCATCCTCGGCTACGCCGCCCTGCTCGGTGCCGAACTGGAGCAACCCGAGCAGGCCGGCTATGCGCGCCAGATCGACAGCGCCGGGCAGCGCCTGTTGACGACGGTGACGGCGGTCCTGGATCTGTCGGCGCTGGAAACCGGCGGCGTGGCGCTGGCACCGGCCGGGCAGCCGCTGACGGCCCTGCTCACGCGCGCCGGCGAGCGCCACGCGAAAGCCCGTCATCACATCGCCCGTGCCAATCAACGCCATCACGACGA
>CBFGOU010000167.1:0-8592 GCA_965650445.1 uncultured Oxalobacteraceae bacterium
GCCTACGATGACGTTGACGCCCGCTTCGGAACGGCTACCGACCCCGCCCTGCGCGAACTGGTCGCCAGGGCGCTCGTCAACAAGGGATTCAGGCTTGGCGTCCTTGGTCAATCGGAGCAGGAAATCGCGGTCTACGACAACGTTGTCGACCGCTTCGGGACGGCTACCGAACCCGCCGTGTGCGAACAGGTCGCCATGGCGCTCTTCAACAAGGGATTCAGGCTTGGCGTCCTCGGTCAATCGGAGCAGGGAATCGCGGCCTACGATGACGTTGTCGTCCGCTTCGGAACGGCTACCGAGTCCGCCCTGCGCGAACGGGTCGCCAAGGCACTCATCAACAAGGGATCCACGCTTGACGCCCTCGGTCAATCGGAGCAGGCCATCGCTGTCTACGATGACGTGTTCGACCGCTTCGGCGGGGCCACTGAGCCCGCCCTGCGCAAGCGAGTCGCCATAGTGCTCGAAAGAAAGGCGCTCTTACTAAGTGAAATCGAGCGCTTTGACGCAAGTAAGGCCGCCTATCGTGACGCGATCCAATGGGATTCCACTGTATTTCAATTTCATGTCGGCCTGGGAAACCTTCTTCTTGATTTTACTGGTGAAATCGGCTGCGCGTTGGCGGCATTTCAGAGCGGCTTGAATACAGTCGCAAATCGGGATGATCGTGTGGGACTACACGCAAAAATGGCTTATGCGATTGCACTGCACGATGGAGACCGGTTGGCCGCGCGGATGCACGCGAACAAAGCACTTGAAGACGAAACCAGCACATCAACAGCTGGCCGACGATTGCTTGAAGCCCTTCCAATCTGGAGTGAGCGTACTGACCCGAACTGGCCGTATATGTTTGAACATATCGGAAAAGCGTTGACTAGTGACGATCCTGCATTGTGGATGGATTACAGCGACGATTTGCAGCGCATTTTATGGTTCGTGCTTGTAAATGGGCAGGGGGCCGACTTCAAACGTTGGATGGAAGACGCACAGTTTCAAAACCGATACGCGCCGCTTTACCACGCCTTTGTAGCGGCATTGGAAGGCGAAGACCACCTGCTTCGGATTAACCCGGAAACCCGGCAACCGGCCCAAGTAATTTACGCAGGTATCGCGCGCAGGATCAAACTCTGGCCGGTGAAAAAATGAGTCTAAAAACCGATGGCGCGCGTGCGTGGCCAGACGAACTGGCAACGGTGCCGCCTGCGCAGGCACCAGCGCGCCCGGCCGCGCCGCCGCCTTTGTGTTCCTGCTGGCGCTGGGCACCCCACCGGCGCTGCCGGTCCCCGAATCGAACGTGGAAGCGGCATCATGAGTGAACCGATACCAGTGGCGCTGCTGGTCGAAGACGAACCGCAGATCCGGCGCTTTGTGCGCATGGCGCTGGAAGGGCAGGGCTGGCACGTGGCGGAAGCTGCCACCATGCAGCGCGGCCTGATCGACGCCGGCACCCGCAAGCCCGACCTGATCATCCTCGACCTGGGCCTTCCGGACGGCGACGGCAAGCAGTTCATCGCCGACGTGCGCAGCTGGTCGGCGGTGCCGATCATCGTGCTGTCGGCCCGCATCGGCGAAGCCGACAAGATCGCCGCGCTCGACGCCGGCGCCGACGACTACCTCACCAAGCCGTTCAGCGTGGGCGAGCTGCTGGCGCGGGTACGCGCCGCACTGCGCCGCCAGCGCGCGCCGCAAGCCAGCGGCGACGGCGTGACGCGCTTTGGCGACGTCTGCGTCGATATCGGCCGCCGCCATGTCGAGAAGGGCGGCCAGCCGGTGCACCTGACGCCGACCGAATACCGCCTGCTGGCGGCGCTGGTGGCCAACGCCGGCCGTGTGATGACCAATCCGCAGCTGCTGCGCGAAGTGTGGGGGCCGTCGAATGCCGAGAACGGCCACTATCTGCGTATTTATATGGGCCACCTGCGCCAGAAACTGGAAGCCGATCCGGCCCAGCCGCGTTACCTGCTGACCGAAACCGCCGTCGGTTACCGCCTGCTGGCGTAGCGCCGCGCGCGCCGTACCCGTGCGAAGATGGCGCAGCGATCGGCGCAGGCGGAGCGGGTCACGGGGTATCGCGGCGCTTGCTCAGTTCCGCAGCTTTGCGCAGCCACATTTCGCCTTCCCGGGCATCGGTGCCGGGAGGCGTGCCCTGAGTGAGGAATCTGCCCAGATCGGCCATCGCGCCGACGTTGCCGCCGAGCGCTGCCCGCCGCATCAAACTCAGCGCCATGGCCGCGTCCTGCGCGACTCCGTTTCCGTTCAAATACATCTTGGCCAGGCTGGCTTCGGCGCCGGTATTCCTGTCGGCTGCTGCCTTGCTGAACCAGATTGCCGCCTCGGCAGGGGCAGGGGCCATGCCGCGACCGGTCAGGAGGGCCCGCCCAAGCAAGTACTGGGCATCGCTGTTGCCCGCCTCGGCCGCTTTGCGATACCAGGCCGCGGCTTCGGCGTGGTTTTGCTCCAGCCCGAGGCCTGCCCCATACAGCTTCGCGAGCTCGAGCTGCGCCAGCACATGTCCCTGTTCCGCTGCCTGGCGCTCCAAGGCTGCCGCCTTGGCGAGATCGCGCGGCACGTCGTTCCCCACGCGAAACAGCATGGCCAGCTGATGCTGCGCCGGGGCGTGCCCGTGCGCGGCGGACTTTTGCAGCCAGTTGACGATCTCGTCCCGATGTTTCGGCGCATCGGCGCCATTGCGTAGCATCATGGCGAGCTGATATGCGGCTTCGGCATGGCCGCGCTCGGCCACAGGCCTGCAGCAGCTTGAGCGAGAACCCGGTGTCGCGCGGCAGACTAGGGGAGGTGGTGTACAGCATTGCCAACTTGAACGCTGCGTCGAGATCACCGGCCTTGGCGGCGGCGGCATAGGTGTCTGCCGTGGCCTGGTCCCGCAGGCGGCCATCGGGGCTGTCAAGCGCCCACACATACTGCATCGTCATCCAGCGCGCTACCGGGTGGCTATCGATGCTGGCAGGCTTGAAACGGCATTTCTGAATCCCGCGCCGTGCCGCCTCGTCGAGCAGGGCGAAGCCGCTCGACTTGCGCACGACCGAGTCGACGACGCTGCCGTCTTCGCTGATCAGAAATCCCAGCGTGACGGTGCCTGTCTGCTCTTTTCGTAAGGATTCTTGGGGCCATCCCGGTGTGGCACAGGTTTTGAAATCGGCCACCGCGCCGCGCACGTCCGGGCTCGGCCCAGCAGCGTGCGCGCCCGTGCTGATGAGCATCCCGGTCAAGGGGACTAAGGCCGTGCGCATGCATTGCATGCACAGATGTCGCCAATGGGAATGTGTTGTCCGCATAGGGTTCTCGCGCATTTTGATTTCCATATTGTAACTCGCAAGCTTGCCTAAAAGTCAAAAAAATGGGTGGCGTGCTATCGATACCAGCGAGTTGACCGCTACCTCGCGCCCTCTCATCGCGCGGTTTGAGTTCCACACGAACTTTTGGTGGTACATGATTCTCTCAAGCTGTACTGCCCCGCCCACGGGTGCTATTGTTCATCCGTCAAGATTCCTCGAAAAAGGCATAGCATGGGCAAGACCAGACTAGAAGCATTCAGCGACGGCGTCATCGCCATCATCATCACCATCATGGTGCTGGAACTGAAAGTACCGCACGATCCAAGCTGGGAAGGGCTGGCGCCGCTGTGGCCGGTGCTGCTGAGCTACGTGCTCAGCTTCATCTACGTCGGCATTTACTGGAACAATCACCACCATCTGCTGCACTCGGCGCACGCCGTCAGCGGCAAGAGTCTGTGGGCCAATCTGCACCTGCTGTTCTGGCTGTCGCTGATTCCTTTCGTGACCGGCTGGATGGGAGAGAACCACTTTGCGACCGTGCCGGTGGCGGCTTACGGCGTGGTGCTGTTCATGTGCGGCGTCGCGTACAGCATCCTGGTGCGCGTGCTGATCGGCCTGCACGCCGACAACAGAGAACTAGGCGAGGCCATCGGCAACGATCGCAAAGGCTGGCTGTCGATGGCGCTGTATCTGGTTGGTATCGGATTTTCCTTCGTCAATCCTTGGCTGGGCTTTGCCGCCTATGTCATCGTGGCGCTGATGTGGATCGTGCCGGATCGCCGTATCGAAGGTCGTCTGCATACTCCGTCGCATCAGGAATAACTCCCCGGCAGCAAGCGGTTTCGAGTTGTGCCGCTCAGTTCTGCGCGGCAGCGTGCACAGGTAGTGGGGACCGGTGATTCCAGCAAGGCCCGCTCTCCATCAAGCAGCCAGCGCAATAAAAATGCGCGGGTTGCTCGTGCTGGCTCAGACCAGTTCTGCAAGCGAGGCCGGATCGAAGCCTTTCAGGCGGTCGTGGTTGGTGCCGGCGATCTTGGCGGACCATTGCGGATCGGTCAGCAGCACGCGGCCCCCGGCGATCAGGTCGAACTCGTCACGTTCCATGCGCTCGACCAAGCGGTCAATGCTCATCACACCGGAACCCTTGCCGGCAAACGCGTTGAGCACGTCGCCGTCGAGACCGACCGACCCGACGCTGATGGTGGTGGCGCCGGTGAGCTTCTTGGCCCAGCCGGCAAAATTGAGGCCCTTCTCGCCATCGAGCTCCGGGAATTCCGGTTCCCAGAAGCGCCGTTGCGAGCAGTGCAGCACGTCCGCGCCGGCTTCCACCAGCGGCAGCAGCCAGTCGGTCATGGCGGCCGGCGTATCGGCCAGCCGCGCGGTCAAATCCTGCTGCTTCCACTGGCTCAGGCGCAGAATGATCGGGAAGTCGGGGCCGACAGACTTTCGCACTTCGGCCACGACTTCGCGCGCGAAACGCACGCGTTCCTTGAGCGTCTTGCCGCCATATCCATCGGTGCGCAGGTTGGTGCCGGACCAGAAAAAGTGGTCGATCAGGTAGCCGTGCGCGCCGTGGATTTCCACGGTGTCGAAACCGAGGCGCTTGGCGTCGGCGGCCGCCTTGCCGAAGGCGGCGATCGTATCGGCAATCGCGGCGTCGGTCATGGCCACGCCGCGCGGGGCGCCCGGCGCGTCCAGGCCGGACGGGCTCTCCACCGGCGCCTCGGGTTCCCATTCGCTATTGCGGGCCGAACCGGTGTGCCACAGCTGCGGTCCCATGCGTCCGCCGGCACCGTGGACGGCGTCGATCACGCCTTTCCAGCCGGCCAGCGCCGCCTCGCCATGGAACAGCGGGATATTGGGATCGTTGCGCGAAGCGGGCCGGTCGATCACCGTGCCTTCGGACAGGATCAATCCCGTTTGTCCCGCCGCGCGGCGTTGATAGTAGGCGGCACTCGCTGGCGTGGGCACGCCGTCCGGAGAAAACATGCGCGTCATCGGCGCCATGACGATGCGGTTTTTCAGCTCAAGCGACTTGATGGTAAGAGGGCGGAACAGCACACTGGTATCGGTGGATGACATGGATGAACTCGTTTGTGATTGGAACTTGCATGGTATATGTTTTATACTTGGCGTCAATTAGGCACCTGTAAGTGCCTAGGTATCGCCAAGGAAACCTGCCATGACCGACTTCCGTCCCAGCACCGACATTCTTCCCCAATGTTTTTCCGCCGACTGCCCCAGCCGCGCGCTGTTCGATCAGATCTCCGACAAGTGGTCGATGATGGTGTTGACGGTGCTTGATGGCGGCCCGGTGCGCTTCAACGCCATCAAGCGTCGCCTTGAGGGCGTCACCCAGAAAGCGCTCACCCAGTGCCTGCGCCGGCTCGAGCGCAACGGCCTGCTCACGCGCCACGTGCTGGCGTTGTCGCCGGTGGCGGTGGAATACCAGATCACGCCGCTGGGCCGTACCTTGCTGCAGCCGTTCAAGGTGATGCACGAATGGACGCTGAGCAAGCTGCCGGATGTGGAGGCGGCAAGACGGGTGTTCGATGAGCGACAGGCGGAGTAGGCGGGGTAGGGGTAGGTTGTTTTTTTAAGAAGGCTTAATGACACCGCAGGGCTTGGTGCGGTGCCGAAAGGCGTGCTGGCGTGCAGCACCGTCAACCAGTACCTGACGCTTTGGCACCTCGACCAGCCGCGCCTGCGCCGGCAGCCGCCAGCCGTGCGCTTTCGGGCCGAGCACAGCAATGACTGCTGGCAGTTCGATATGCCGCCGTCTGACCTCACAGCGGATTGACCCCGCATCAGTACCACCCATGCAAACGGGGCGCCAGGGCGCCCCGTTTCAATCCATCGGCAATGGCGCGCGCGGCGCCATTTTTTTTCGTCCAGCTCATGGGCCGAACTTTCGGCGGCCGTACAGCAGGCTCATCAGGCCGAGGCCGAACAGCGCCAGGGTAGCCGGTTCCGGCAACGGCCCCCCCACATCGTCGGTGAACATGTAGTGGCTTAGTCTGCCGCTATTGCAACCGTTGAACGTGGTGCAGCCACCGGTCAGGTTGTTGACGTCGGCGTCGCTGAATACCAGCTTGTCGAGTTCGCCGATATTCTGGAAAAAGTAGTGCGTGTCCAGTCCCGTGCTTCCCGCCCCAAATTTCAGCAAGAAGAAACCAGGCTTGGCTGGATCGACATCGATGAACCATTCGCCGGAGGCGCCGGTGTTGGCCTGAATATTGAATTCGGCGTCAGTGTCTTTTTCATACTTGGTGTAGTCAGACGCGGCCAGCCCGGCGGCGTCCAGGAGGGCGGCCAGTTCGTCGGCATCGCTGGAATTGCCCAGATTGGCCGAGCCAAGCTTGGTATCGTGCACGTAGGGCAGCGCCTGAGCGGTGCCCGCTGCCATGCCGGTCAGAATCACTGTTGTGGTAAGCAATCGTTTGAGGATGTTGGCGGTTTTCATGATATTCCCTATGAATATTTTTTGGACGTACTGCGTAAAGCTGAGCAAACTGCGTACCATAGTCATAAGCGATTGATTTCAATCATAAAATTCATAGGATGTCGCGCCAGGAACCAGCGCTGTAAGGATTGCCGACGCTTGCTTCATCGATTGCTCAAGTCACGTTTCGAAGAGGAATTTTCCGGATCGCAGGGGGGGCTGGCGGGCTGGCGCGATTGACTGGCACGCCAGCATGACGCGGGCGGGCAGCGTGGATTAGAATGTTATTTTGTCGAACTGCAAAAAGAACTGCGAAACGAGCCCATGGCCTATAAGACTATTCAAGATACGATCGGCAATACGCCGCTGGTCCAGCTGGTGCGCCTGCCGGGCGCGGAGGCTGCTGCGCGCAACAACATCATCCTCGGCAAGATGGAGGGCAATAATCCGGCCGGCTCGGTCAAGGACCGCGCCGCCATTTCCATGCTCAGCCGCGCCGAAGAGCGCGGCCGGATCAAGCCGGGCGACACCCTGATCGAGGCCACCAGCGGCAACACCGGCATCGCGCTGGCGATGGCGGCGGCCATCAAGGGGTACAAGATGCTGCTGCTCATGCCCGACAACCTGTCGATCGAGCGGCGCCAGAGCATGGCGGCCTACGGCGCGGAAATCATCCTGACCCCCAAGACCGGCGGGATGGAATACGCGCGCGACATGGCCGAGCAGTTGCAGCGCGACGGCAAAGGCATCATCCTCGACCAGTTCGGCAACAGCGACAATCCGCGCGCCCACTACGAAACCACCGGGCCGGAAATCTGGCGCGACACGCAAGGGCGGGTGACGCACTTCGTCAGCGCCATGGGCACCACCGGCACCATCATGGGCGTGTCGCAGTATTTGAAGGAACAAAATCCCGGCGTGCGCGTCATCGGCGCCCAGCCGGAAGAAGGCTCGCAAATCCCCGGGATCCGCAAGTGGCCGGAAGCGTACATGCCGAAGATTTTCGACAAGACGCGCATCGATCAGATCGAAAGCGTCAGCCAGGCCGCGGCCGAACAGATGGCGCGCCGGCTGGCGGCCGAAGAGGGCATCTTCGGCGGCATTTCGGCCGGCGGGGCCTGCGAAATCGCCCTGCGCGTTTCCCAGACGGTGGAAAACGCCACCATCGTGTTCATCGTCTGCGACCGCGGCGACCGCTACCTGTCGACCGGTATTTTTCCCGCATAGGGGAGCTCGAAAACCTGCTGCGCGGTGAGATTGTCGCCCTGCGACGCTCACCGTACCTGCATAAGGCAGGCCCGGAAACGCAAAGCGCCGTCGCCCCGCTGGAGCAGGGCACGGCGCATCGCTGGTGCATCGTTGCGGCCTGGGCCGCGCAGCAGGCTTATGCCTGTGGCTCGCCTTCTTTTGGCTTGAACTGCTTGTCGCTGATACGGAACTTGTTGCGGCGATCGCCCATCAGGTAACGCAGATCGCGAATCGACAGATCGCTCACTTCGTGCATGCGGATCAGCAGCGAAGCGCCGACCGGCAGGCGGTGGTGGCGGATCTTCGAGATCACCGGCGGCGCCACTTCCAGCGCGCGCGACAGCGCTGCGTCATTCTTCAGACGCAGGTTTTCAATCAGGGTGTCCAGCAGCCTGTTGGGGTTGTATTGCAGCAGATCATCGTTTTCCGAATCGCTGTTCATATCAATGCCGACTTGGTTTGTCATGATGTCAAAATTCCTTTGGTGAGTGGTGCGGCATGTGGCACACCTTGTTAGTCACGCTCTTGGCGAGCCTTCCGGGTGCCATGCGACTTATTCCCGGGTAACTACGCTTAAAAAAAGATATACACAATTGTACAACGCTTTTC
>CBFGOU010000168.1:0-8588 GCA_965650445.1 uncultured Oxalobacteraceae bacterium
GTTCGATCGACATCGGCGCGGGCGGCAGCGTGGCGTTCGAAGGCACCCGGCTGGGGGCGGACGGTGCGGTTGCCGTGGCCGCCCAGGGCGGGGTGAGCGTCGCCGAGGCCAGGAGCACCAGCAGCAGCGTGGGCATTGCGATGGGCGGGCAAGGGCAGCACAAGACTGTTCCGGTCGAGGAACCGGCCGAGGCGCCGGCCGCCGCGCCGGCTGCGGAGGAAGCGGCGGTAAAGGCGGCCCCGGTCGTCGCCAAGCCCAAGGTGCCGGTCAGGAAGGTGGCCGCGCCGGCGCCGGCACCGAAGGATTGAGGGGAGCGCACGACGAGCGCGGCCTGCTGCGCGGCCGCTCCGTATAATGGCGGCATGAGCGTATCGATTTTATCCATCTGCCTGGCGCTGGCCGGCCTGCTGCTGGCGCCTGCCGCGGGCGCGGAAACGCGCGCCCCGAGCGGGCAGGAAAGCGCGGCCTTCAGCAAGTACTATCAGGCGCGCTTCGGCGCCGGCCACGCCACGCCGCCCGTCACGGTGGAGCGGGCGACGGGCAAGGGGCCGTGGTCGCTCAGCGCCGTCGCCGACGGTTTGCCCCGGCGCACACTGCGCGCGCTGTGCCGCATGGAGCGCAATGCCTTCGCCTTCGACAAAGGCTGGCGCGCCGCCCCGGTGCGCCAGTTGGTGTGGCTCGATCCCAAGGGCTGCACGGCCACGGCGGGCGCGCTCGAGCTGCGCCAGCGGATGCCGGACACCGACGTGATCGCGCTGCTCGAACGGGCCACGCCGCTGTTGCTCGATCATGCGCGCCTGGTCATGGCGGGCAATTCAGCCTGCGCCGCGGCGCGTTCGTACCCGTTCGCGCTGGCGGCGATCGACGTCGGCAGCCCCGGCGCCGGCGCCGAGCAGATGGCGGCGCTGGTCTACCGTGGCGACCGTGATACCAGCCTGAACGTGTGGATGCGGCGCAGCGGGGCGGTGCTCGACTTGTGGACCGTCAGCTGTTCGCCGCCACCCGCGCCCTAGAAACCTTTAGAATCCGATCTCTATTTTTGCGCCCTGGAATGGGCGCATTCCATTGTCCGGGAGCCGCCATGCCCAAGAAAGCCAAAACCCCCTCGACCTCCGATCCGCTGCTGGCCGACGCCGCGCGCATCTCGCCCCAGCAGATCTGGCAGGCCGGCCTGGGCGCCTTCGTCAAAGCGCAGGAAGAGGGCGACCGCGCCTTTAACCGCCTGGTCAGCGAAGGCAGCGAGCTGCAGGAACGCACCCGCGCCCAGCACAGCGATCCCGACGATCCGCAGGCGCCGGCCTCGTGGCACAAGCTCGAGCAGATCTTCGAGGACCGCGTGGCGCGCGCGCTGGCGGCGATGGCGGTGCCGACCCATCACGACATCGAGCAGCTGCAGCGCCAGGTCGAGCAGCTGCAGCGCGCCGTCGACGCCTTGAGCGCGTCCAAGCCGGCGGCAAAGAAAAAGGCGGCGCCCAGGAAGACCAAGTAGGCGCCTTGCCCGCCCCGGCATCGGTGGTATGCTACGACCAGCACATTAAAGACAGCCCGATATGGAAGAAAAAGCGCCACCAAAAGCGCAGCAGAAAGCGCCCCGCCGGACCCGCGAACGCATCCTCGAACTGTCGCTGCGGCTGTTCAACGAATTCGGCGAACCGAATATCACCACGACGGTGATCGCCGAAGAGATGAGTATCTCGCCGGGCAATCTGTACTACCACTTCCGCAACAAGGACGACATCGTCAATTCGATCTTCGTGCAGTTCGAAGCCGAGATCGAGCGCATCCTGACGGTGCCGGCAGGACGCAGTTCGAACATCGAGGACGTGTGGCTGTACCTGCACTATATGTTCGAGCTGATCTGGCGCTACCGCTTTTTTTACCGCGACCTGAACGATCTGCTGTCGCGCAACCGCAAGCTGGAGCTGCAGTTCAAGCAGATCCTGGCGCACAAGATCAAGGTCGCCAAGCAGTTGTGCGAGGACCTGCGCCAGGAAAAATCGCTGGAGGCGAACGACGCCCAGATCGATGCGATGGCCACCAATATGGTGGTGGTGGCGACTTACTGGCTGTCCTACGAATATGTGCGCAATCCGCGCAAGTACACCGAGCAGCAGGCCATGGCCGATGCGCTGGCGCGCGGCTGCTACCAGGTGCTGTCCCAGATCGGCCCATGCCTGCGCGGCGACACCCATCTGCTGTTCCAGAAGCTGTCCGAGGAATACCTCAAGCAGCTCAAGTAAGGTTCCCGACCATGAAAGCTATCGCAGTCTATTGCGGCGCCTCGCCGGGCGCCTCCGGCCTCTATGCCGAGGCGGCGCGCGCCATGGGCCGCGCCCTGGTCGCGCGCGGGCTGGCGCTGGTCTACGGCGGCGGCAACGTCGGCCTGATGGGCGTGATCGCCGACGAAGTCCTGCGCCTGGGCGGGCGCGTCTCGGGCGTAATTCCGCGCGCGCTGGTCGAGCGTGAAGTCGGCCACATGGGGCTGACCGAACTGTTCGTGGTGGCCGACATGCATGAGCGCAAAGCCATGATGGCGCGCCTGTCGGACGGTTTCATCGCGCTGCCCGGGGGGATGGGCACGCTGGAAGAACTGTTCGAAATGCTGACCTGGTCGCAGCTGGGCATTCACGCCAAGCCGGTCGGCGTGCTCAATGTGGCCGGCTTCTACGACGCGCTGATCGGCTTCCTCGGCCATGCGTGCGCGCAGGGCTTCGTGAGCGAACGCGATGCCGCGCTGATGATGGTCGAGAGCACGCCGGACGCGCTGCTGGACCGGCTGGGCGCCTGACTCAGGCGGCGATCACCATATCGCGCCCGGCGTTCTTGGCCCCATACATGGCATGGTCGGCGCGCGAGATGGTGTCGGCGAAAGGTTCGCCCGGACTGCGTTCGACCACGCCGCCGGAGAAGGTGATGCGCATGGCCACGTCCAGATCCGGCACGCGGATCGCGCCGACCCGCTCGGCCATGCGGCGCAGGATGCGCTGGGCTTCGTGCAGGTCGGTGTCGGGCAGCAGCAGCAGGAATTCCTCGCCGCCCCAGCGCGCCAGCACGTCGGCCGAGCGCAGTTCGGCGCGCGCCGCCGCCGCGAACGTGCGCAGCACCGCATCGCCGCCGTCGTGGCCATAGCGGTCGTTGATGCGCTTGAAGTGGTCGATGTCGATCAGGGCGATGCAGATATGCTCGCCCGGGCGCGGCTGGCGGCGCTCTTCGCTTTGCAGCACTTCGTTCATGTGGCGGCGGTTGGCCAGCGAGGTCAGTTCGTCGATGGTGGCCAGGGTGCGGATGGTGCCGACCGCCGTCATCAGGTCTTCCTTTTGCTGCTTCAAACGGGCGCGCAGCTTGGCCATTTCGCCGGTCAGCACGGTAACGGCGATCAGCGCGGCCGACGACAGGCAGAAGTGCGACAGCTCGATATTGGGCGGGTAGGCGAGCGGATCGATCCGCACCATCAGGAGCATGGCGGCGCCGAGCAGCGCGATGGTGTAGGCGCACAGGCCGAGGATGGCGCGCGGGCGCAGCGAGAAGATGCAGAACACGATCACCACCTGCAAAATCACCAGCGAGGCGCCGCGGATCGGGCCGGAGAGGGCATAGGCGCACACCGCGCAGGTCATGGCGAACATGCCTTGCGCCAGCGCCAGTGCCCACGCGGCGATGCCCAGCTGCTGCGAAAAGCGCACCAGCGCAAAGAACACGGCCACACCGCCGCAGGCGAACCAGGCCGTCAGGTGGCCCCAGGGCGCCAGCGGTGCCTCGCTGTCGATCTGGCGCAGGAGGATCAGAATGCTGACCGCGTAGAACAGGCCGGTGGCGGCCCAGTAGCGCAGCATGCGGCGCAGTTTGAGGTCGGTCCCGAGAATGATGTCGATCAGTTTAGGCTGCATTGGCGTGCTGTCCTGGATGGCCGATCCGGCCGGCCACGGCGGCGCCGGCGTTGCTGCACTCGGCCAGCAGACTGGCCTGCTCGCGCAGCATCGCTTCGATCCGTTCGGCCGTCACCGGGCGGCTGAACAGATATCCCTGCATTTCGTCGCAGTCGTTATCGCGCAGGAAGCTGCACTGCTGCTCGGTCTCGACGCCTTCGGCAATGACCCGCAGATTGAGCTTGTGGCCGAGCGAGATCACGGCCATCGCGATGGCCTGGTCGTCCGGGTTGTCGGCCAGTTCGCTGACGAAGGATTTGTCGATCTTCAGGCTGCTGATCGGGAAGGACTTCAGCGCCGACAGGCTGGAGTAGCCGGTGCCGAAGTCGTCGATCGACAGCGACACGCCCATCGCTTCAAGCTCGCGCATCTTGCCGACCGATTGGGCCAGGTCGCGCATGATCAGGCCTTCCGTCACTTCCACTTCGAGCGCGCGCGGCGACAGGCCGCTGTCGTGCAGCGCCTGGGCGACCCGCTCGACCAGCCGCTTTTCTTCGAACTGGCGCGGCGAGACGTTGACCGATACCGTGATCGGCGCCAGGCCGGCGTCCTGCCACGCCTTGTTCTGGCGGCAGGCGGTCTGCAGCACCCAGTCGCCGATCTGCACAATCAGGCCGCTTTCCTCGGCCAGGCTGATGAAGCGCAGCGGCGAGATCATGCCCTGTTCCGGATGCTGCCAGCGGATCAGCGCCTCGACCCCGAAGATCAAGCCGCTGCGCAGGTCGACCTTGGGCTGGTACAGCAGGTGGAACTGGCCTTCGTCGAGGGCGTTGCGCAAGCCTTCGAGCAGGACCAGCTTTTCTTCCACGCTGGCGTTCATCTCGCGCGTGTAGAACTGGAAGTTGTTGCTGCCCTGGTCCTTGGCGCGGTACATGGCCGCGTCGGCGTTCATCATCAGGGTGGTCGGGTCGGTGCCGTCGCGTGGATACATCACCACGCCCATCGAGCAGCTGACCTGGACTTCCTGGCCTTCGACGTGCACCGGCTCGTTGACCGACTGGCGGATCTGCTCCAGCACCGGCGTGACGCCGACCGCGTCGTCGCTCTGGTCGGCCAGGATGATGACGAATTCGTCGCCGCCGAATCGGCCCAGGGTATCCTCGGCGCGCAGGCAGCGCGCCATGCGTGCGCCGACCACCTTGAGCAGTTCGTCGCCGGCATTATGGCCCAGGGCATCGTTGACCAGCTTGAAGCCGTCCAGGTCGATGAAGGCCACGGCCACGCTGCGTCCGCGCCGCGCGGCATGGTGGATGGCCTGGTCGAGGCGGTCGCGGATCATGCTGCGGTTGGGCAGGCTGGTCAGCTCGTCGTGATGGGCCATGTGGCGGATGCGTTCTTCGGTGACCTTGCGCTCGGTGATGTCGCGCACGATCGCCACCACGCCGCCTTCGACCGCCACCACCTGGCGGTGCAGCCACTGTTCGCGGTGCGGCGGCCCCGAGCTTTGCCATTCGGCTTCGTGCACGCCGCCCACCAGGGTGACCTTGACGAGGTCGTCGAAGATGCCGGTGTCGCGGTAGGAGGGCAGCACCTCCGACAGCGGCGTGCCGTGCAGCTCGTGCTTGGCTTTGCGGGTCAGCTTCTCGGCGCGGGTATTGGTGCCTTCGATGATGAACTCGGTGATGGTGCCTTTGCCGTCGCGGACGCTGCGCAGCACGAAGAAGGCGTCCAGGCTGGCTTCGGAGGCGGCGGCGTAGGTTTCCTGGGCGCGCCGCACGCGCCGGTGCGTGCGGGTGATCTGCCACGACCACACGCACACCAGCGCCACGATGATGACCAGCAGGGCGCTGCCGCTGCCGGCCACCCACAGATAAGTGCGGCGGTGCGATTCGTACCCAGCCATCTGTTCGCGCTCGCTCAGCCCGACCACGGCGGTCAGCGGAAAGCCATGCAGGCGGCGCACGCTGGTGTAGCGGCGCACTCCGTCCCAGCTGCTGACCATCGGCTGGCCCAGTCCCTGTCCCGGTTCGAGCGGCGGCGCGGCCTGGCCCCAGGTGACCTTGTCGCCGACCCGCAGCGTGCGGAACACGTTGTCGCTTCCATACAGGCCGATGGCGCCTTGTTCGCCCTGGCGCGAGCGCTCGTAGCCGCTGGTGAAGTAGGCCGGGTCGACTTCGACGATGACGACGCCGTCGAAGCGCCCGCTGGCGTGGTTCAGACGGCGCGAAAAATGCAGGTGCCAGCCGGTGTTGGCGGCGTTGCGCTGGACCTGGCTGACATAGGGCGCATCGCTGGTGGCGTCCTGGTGATAGCGGAAGTAGGCTTCGCCCGATACGTCGATGGGGCGGGCGGGCGGGTTGGTGGCGGCCACCTTGCCGTCGCGGCCGACCACGCTGACGGTGAACACCACGCCGGACGGCAGCAGGCCTTGCCGCTTCAGCGCCGGCATGGCGCCGGCCGCGCCTTTGAGTTCGACCGCATATTTGAGCACCTTGAGCGTCTGGTCGATGGCGGCGAGATTGCGCTGGACCTGGGCCTCATAGGTATCGATCAGTTCGCGCGTGGATTCGGCGGCGGCCACCTGGGAGGCGTGCCGCTCAAGTTCGATGAAGTGGGCGGTGGTGTAGCCGATCACGCATAGCAGAACGAGCGCGAACAGCGGCAGCGAGATGTGGGTTTCCAGGCCACGCCCGAGCAGGCGCGTCCATTTGCCATGGCGCGGCGCCATCAGGGCACCACCAGCACCGGCTTGACGCTCGCATCGAGCGCCGCCTTGTCGATATAGCCGATCAGGCTGGGATCGGCGGCCACCATGCGCCGCACGGCGGCGCTGTTGGCCACTTCCTGGGGCGGCTGGCCGCGGCCGGTGAAGATCATCTTGCTCCAGTATGCCTTCAGTAGCGGCGCGCTCTTGCCGGTGACCTTGGCATAGAACTCGTCGCGCGCGGGCGCGCCGATGCGCTGGTCGAGCGCGACCGCTTCCTGGCCGCCCGGAAAGCTGGCGATCTGGCCGAGGAAGATGTCGGCCACCTGGTCCGCGCGCAGGCTGCCGACCGGGCTTTTGGCCGAGACGATCACCACCAGTTCGGCGGCGCCGGCCCGCAGGCAGGCCGCGCTCATGACGGCGCAGAACAGGACGTAAAGGACGCGTCGTTTCATGGCCGCCCTTAGAACACGAAGTCCACCACGGCGCTGACGACGTGGATGCTGTGGCCGGACCGGAAAGCGCTCTGCTGGTTGATGAGCGAGCCGCGCGAACCGGCGCTGGGGCGCACGCGCTCCCATTGCAGCTTCAGCGCGGCATTGTCCATGCCGTCCCAGCGCAGGCCGGCGGCGATGGTCGACTGCACCGGGATCGTTGACAAATACTGGTTCAAGCCCATGTTCAGCGCGGCCACGGTGGGAGCGAGCGGCGCCGGCACGGCCTCCGGCGCCAGTCCGGCAACCGTGGTCGGCACGCCGGCACGAATGCGCGCATACGACAGGTAGGGTGTAAAGTCGCCGGCGCGGTAGCCCGCGCTGGCATAGGCCGAGACGGTCTTGCCCAGCAGCGAATGGCCGTTCATGCGGCCAGCTTCGCTCATCACGTACCAGCTGCCAGGGTCGTAGCTGGCACCGATGCTGATTGCGCCGATCGGCTTGTCGGCGGTGTCGTACTGCCCGGCCACGGCCGCTCCGGCGGGGCCGAACTGCCGGTACGCGGCGAACAGGTCCGCGCCGAGATTGATGTGCAGGCGTGCGGTCAGGGCGCTCAGGCGTATGGTCGCTGCGCCGTGCTCGGCGCTGTATGACAGGCCTTTGATGCCGTTGACCGTCATATGAATGCCATCGAGCAGGCTGGCGTTGTGGTGGCCGTAGAACAGCTGGGTATGGTGCTTGAGTTGGCCGGTCTGCCAGCGGTAATTGAGGTCGATCCCGTCGCTGCTGGTCACCGGCACCTGGTTGTAAATCTCGACCGGCATGCGCACGGCGGTGTTGGCATAGCCGACCTTGCGATAGTCGGCCGCCAGGAACATCGGCACGGCGATCCGGCCAACCCGCACGGACAGGTCGGGCGTCACCTGGTAATTGATGTTGGCCCATTCGACGTGGGGACGAAAGCTGTCGTCCATGCGCTGTTCGACGACCATCTGCAGCACCGCCGACCATTGCCGGTCCAGCGTGACGGTCGCCTGCGCGCCAAGGCGCGAATCGACCTTGGCGCTGGTGCGGCTGGTATAGCCGGCCCCGTTCGGTTTCAGAATCGAGGAGGTGAAATCGGCCCGGCTGGTGTCGGCGTGAACCAGGCCGATGCTGCCGTAGCCGCCGAACGACCAGGATGGCCCAGCCCGGCCGTCGTCAGCCTGGACGGCGCTGCCGGCAAGCAGCGCGCACGCCAGTGCCGTTGCCTGGGGCAGGCGGCGCAGCGGGACGGTGAGTCTTGGTAATGCCATCTGTAATCGATCCGATGTGAACTGTGTGCGGCGCGCTTGGTCGCGCTCGTCCAGCAAACTGCCGGCGCGATAGTCGTGGTGACAAAACAACGGCTTCGCCGGGGTGTTCGCTTGGCTCGACTGTATAGAGCCGATGCTTCCTTGTCGATAAATTCCCCTATGGGAATATTCAATAATGCAATATTTGGTGTGAATTTGCAACATTACGAGATATTTGCTGCAATATTCTGCCCTCTTGCACGTCAGCTCATACCGATCTGGAGATCGTTCGCGCACTTTTTTTCATTGG
>CBFGOU010000169.1:0-8587 GCA_965650445.1 uncultured Oxalobacteraceae bacterium
CGCCCCCACCCTCCCCGCCAAGGCCGATGCCAAGCGCCAGCACCGCGACATCTGCATGATCGGCCACCTGCGCGCCGAAAAAGATCCGCTCACCTTCATGCGCGCCTCCGAACTGATCACCAGCCGGCGCGCCCGCCTGGTGCACATCGGCGGCGCGCTCGATCCTGCGCTGGGCGAGGCCGCCACCGACATGGCGGCGCGCAATCCGCGCTACGAATGGCTCGACGCCCTGCCGCACGCGGCCGCGCGCCAGCGCCTCAAGCGCAGCCACGCGATGGCCATCACCTCGCTCATGGAAGGCGGCGCCAACGTGATCATCGAAGCGGTCACCAGCGGCGTGCCGGTGCTGGCCAGCGATATCAACGGCAACCGCGGCATGCTCGGGCAGGACTATGCCGGCTACTTCCCGGTCGGCGACGCGCAGGCGCTGGCGCGCCTGATCGACCGCAGCATCGACGAGCCGGCCTTCCACGAGCAGCTGCGCCTGCAGTGCGCCGCGCGCGCGCCCCTGTTCGACCCGGCCGTCGAACGCGCGGCGGTGCTCGAGTTGGTGGATAATCTGCTTCTCGCGCATCCTCCGATTTACCCTGCGCCACCGATCAGCCCACTACGGAATACACCATGAGCAGCAGCGACCAAGCAATCAAACTCACCTCTTTCTCCCACGGCGGCGGCTGCGGCTGCAAGATCGCGCCGGGCGTGCTGGCCGAGATCCTGAAAAATTCGAGCGGCTTTCCGGTACCGAAGGAACTCATGGTCGGCATCGAAACGGCCGACGACGCCGCCGTCTACAAGCTCAACGACGAGCAGGCGCTGATCGCCACCACCGACTTCTTCATGCCGATCGTCGACGATCCGTTCGACTTCGGCCGTATCGCCGCCACCAACGCCATCTCCGACGTGTACGCCATGGGCGGCACGCCCATCATGGCGCTGGCCCTGGTCGGCATGCCGATCAATAAGCTGCCGCTCGAGACCATCGGCCAGATCATCCGCGGCGGCGAAGCCGTGTGCGCCGAAGCCGGCATTCCGATCGCGGGCGGCCACACCATCGACTCGGTCGAGCCGATCTACGGCCTGGTGGTGCTGGGCCTGGTGCACCCGTCCAAGGTCAAGCGCAATGCCGATGCCAAGGCCGGCGACGTGCTCATTCTCGGCAAGCCGCTCGGCGTGGGCGTGCTGTCGGCCGCGCTCAAGAAAGGCGCGCTCGGCGATGAGGGCTACGCCGCCATGATCGCCAATACCACCAAACTGAATAAACCGGGCAAGGCGCTGGCCGACATGGACGGCGTGCATGCGCTGACCGACGTCACCGGCTTCGGCCTGCTGGGCCATCTGCTGGAACTGGCGCGCGGCGCCAGGCTGAACGCGCAGCTCGACATGAACGCGATTCCGCTGCTCCCTGGCGTGCTGCAGCTGGCCCACGACGGCTTTTTCACCGGCGCATCCGGCCGCAACTGGGATGCGTATGGCAAGGATGTCAAGCTTGACGCCGCCATCACACCGGCACAGCAGGCGCTGCTGACCGATCCGCAGACCTCGGGCGGCTTGCTGGTGTCGTGCGATGCGAGCAGTGTCGATGAGGTTTTGGCGCTGTTTGCGCGCGAAGGCTTCGGCCATGCCGCCGTCATCGGCAGCATGCAGGACGGCGCAGCGGGCGTCACCGTCAATCCCTGACCGCCGCCCCCGCTTCGCGAGAGCCTGCCCTCGCGAAGCGGGGGACGACGTATCTATTGACAAGCCAACCGCCCATCCGTTACAGTCGTTCCATGTTCACCTCCCTGCACCTGTCGACTCTCCTACCGCTAAGCAGCGCGCTATAAAGCCGTTGTGTAAGCCGCCCGCGCTCCGCCGGCGACCGCTGTAAAACCCCAGGAAAGTTCGACCGATGTTCAGCGCCCTCCTCCCCGCACCACTGCAACACCTGCTGCTAAAGCTACCGATCGGTTGCCTGGCCTAGTATCCCGTGGCCGCCCGGCAGCCTGTCGCCACACCGTGCCGCCGCTAGGCGATCCGCTTTACAGATAAACAGGAGTCCACCATGTTGCAGAACCCGTCGACCAAATACCGCGCATTCCCACCTGTCGGCCTGACCGACCGCCGCTGGCCCAACAACACCATCACCCATCCGCCGATCTGGATGAGCACCGATCTGCGCGACGGCAACCAGGCGCTGATCGAGCCGATGAGCGCGGAAAAGAAGCTGCGCTTTTTCGACATGCTGGTGCAGATCGGCCTGAAGGAAATCGAGGTCGGCTTCCCCTCGGCCTCGCAGACCGACTTCGACTTCGTGCGCAGCCTGGTGGACGAAAACCGCATCCCCGACGACGTGACCATCATCGTGCTGACCCAGGCGCGCGATGAACTGATCCGCCGCACGGTCGAATCGGTGGCCGGCGCCAAGCGCGCCATCGTCCACCTGTACAACTCGACCGCACCGGTATTTCGCCGCGTGGTCTTCAACGCCTCGCGCGAGGACATCACCCAGATCGCCGTCAACGGCACCAGGCTGGTGAAGGAGCTCACGGCCCGGCACCCGCAGACCGAATGGCGCTTCGAGTACACGCCCGAATCGTTTTCCACCACCGAACTCGATTTCGCCAAGCATATCTGCGACGCGGTCACCGAGGTATGGCAGCCGACGCCGTCGAACAAGATGATCATCAACCTGCCCTCGACGGTCGAGAGCAGCACGCCCAACGTCTACGCCGACCAGATCGAATGGATGTCGCGCCGTCTGGCGCGGCGCGACAGCATCCTGATCAGCGTCCACCCGCACAACGACCGCGGCACCGCCGTGGCGGCGGCCGAACTGGCCGTACTGGCTGGCGCCGACCGCGTCGAGGGCTGCCTGTTCGGTAACGGCGAGCGCACCGGCAACGTCGATCTGGTCACGCTGGCCCTGAACCTGTACACCCAGGGCGTCGATCCCGGCCTGGATTTTTCCGACATCGACGCCGTGCGCCAGGTGGTCGAAGAGTGCAACCAGCTGCCGGTGCATCCGCGCCACCCATGGGCGGGCGACCTGGTATTCACCGCCTTCTCCGGCTCGCATCAGGATGCGATCAAGAAGGGCTTGGCCCAGCAGCAGCCCAACGCCTTGTGGGAAGTGCCTTACCTGCCGATCGATCCGGCCGACCTGGGACGCAGCTACGACGCCATCATCCGCGTCAACAGCCAGTCCGGCAAAGGCGGCATGGCCTATCTGCTCGAACAGGAATACGGCCTGGCCCTGCCGCGCCGCCTGCAGATCGAATTCAGCCGGGCGGTGCAAAAGGTGGCTGACGCCACCGGCCGCGAAATCGCCGCGCAGGACATTCACGACATCTTCTGCCGCGAATACTTCGAACAGGACACCCCGTACGCGTACAGCTCGCACCGCATGGTGGAGGACAGCAGCAGCGACGAGCCGGTGCAGATCGATATCCGCGTCATGCACCGCCAGGCCGAGATGGCGCTGCAGGGCGGCGGCAACGGCCCGATCGACGCATTCGTGAATGCGCTCGGACTGGACATCAAGCTGATGGATTATCACGAGCATTCGATCGGTTCGGGCGCCAATGCGCGCGCGGCCTGCTACGTCGAACTGCGGCTCGATAACGGCCCCACCCTGTTCGGCGCCGGCATCGACAGCAATATCGTGACGGCCTCGTTCAAGGCGGTGCTCAGCGCCGTGAACCGCCAGCTGGCGCGGCAGGCGCAGGCAGAGACGGCGTAAGCTTGACATCCTCCCCGCCTTAAGGCGGGGATTCCTACGGCGGCTGCTTGCTTACGTAGCCAGCTCGCTTCGGTAGGTTCCTGCTGCTGGCGGCATTACCGCACTGCTCACTTCACACTGCGGTCCCGCGACATCTTATTCTTCCCACTCTCTCAATATCTGAGCAAGCTCTTCTCGCGTAATTTTTCTTGCCTTCAAGATGCGTACCAGGTCATTTTTTGAAACCGGTGTCTCAGCCATTAGCTGCTTTAAGTCGTCTTTTTGGACCGTCTCTCCCCATATCGGATCAATCAAATTTTTTTTATCCGAGACTACCTTCTCAGCCTGAAATTCACCTTTTATATTTACGTAGACAATATATCTGGTGTGGCCCTCTGGAAATGAATAGTCTTTGTACATGGCGGTGCCGACCGGCAGCATGTGGTAATATTTTGTCTCGCCCTCGGCGTTGAGAAGTAGGGGTTCAGACAGCTTCAGGTACTCGGTATTCGACATGTTCAATCTTCCTGATTTTTGGGTAATAGCTCCAACTGCGAACGCTCCAGCAACCGAAAGTCCCAATAAAATAGTATGAAAAATTCTCACTTTTTTGCCTCGTAACTTCGAATTGCTTTCGGTTTTCTTGCAGTGGAACTGCCAAGCATTGCCAGTAAGTCAGCTGGCATGAAAATGTAACTCGGCCACCCCTTTGCGGACACGATGCCACGCTCCATCATGCTCAAGCCTCGACCGTCTTGATATTTTTTCCAATCCGAGTCGAGGTTGGGTATTGCAACTTTAGCTGCGTCGACGCTAAGTGTCGTGCAGTTCGGGCCGAGTGCGTAGTAGTCTTCAATTACGTACGATGTTTTGACCTTGGTCGAACTTTTCGGCTTCTTCTTAGCGATCTTACGGTCATAGAATTTGATTACTTCGAGCGCCTGCTCTTCCTGTACATCGTATAAAAATCCGGTTGTCTTTCTTTTCAGGGAATTTTCTTCGGCTATGTAGGCGTCGAATTTTGTCCAAATATTGAGGACTCCATCTCCTTCCGAGTTCCCGACGCCCCAGGTCCTCGCATAACGGCCATAGTCATAGATATGCTCACCGCTTTTGGTTATTACTCGCAGTGCAGTATGTCCGTAGGGGTGATCTGTGTATGGTCCGCCGACCAATAGTTCGATTGAAGCAGTCTGCACCTTGATTGTAGTGAGCTGATTTGTCGATATTTTAACTCCCTGCTTAGCGCGGACCTCCGGCACGTTCATGGTCGTCATGCGTCTACCGAAATGGTGTATCCCAGTTGCGGGAAGTGAACTTTGCATGAGCCAGCCTTGACGGGCTCAACCTTGGCATACCCATTAGAGTCCAGGGTTCCGTCAATTTTCTTCCCGTTTGGATCAGTGAGTTCGAATGGTTGATTTGGAATCGGCTCGTCCTGCCCATTTACCAGCCTGAACTCAACCCAATGGTCCTCATTAAGTAGCTGTGCAATTTCAGGCATGTAGGCAATTCCAGCGTCGGCAGCGACCGGCACCGCTGCCGTCTCCGCCGCAGTTTTTCCGTCACCGTGGAAATCGTTATTTTTCGATATGCAAGTGCATCCGTATGATGTCGCCGCGCCATGAAGTGCCATCGGGGCACCATCTATAACTTCAGTCATGTTGCCATCAATAATGATGCAATTATGTTTGCACGCGATCTTGTCGCCTTTGCGGGCAATGGCCCTCCCGTTAACGTCGGAAAAAGGCGAACCAGTGGCCACCGTTCCTCCGCAGGAAGTTTTGTCGCCAACGCAGATACTACCGAGGATTGAGAACATTGTTTTTTATGAAAGATAATTCCGAATCATATCAGCTAATTGTGAGTCAAGGGCGCTGGCTGGTATCGAGCGGCACCGGCCCGCTCGGCCGGCCGGCGCGCCCGACCTTTTCGTATTCCGAGATCACCTGCGCGCCGAACAGCAGCAAGGTGGCGGCGATCTCGAGGCTGAACATGACGACGATGGCGGTCGTCATCGATCCGTACACCAGATTGACCTGCGACAGCGTGGTGAAGTACCAGACCAGCACGTGGCGGGCGATTTCCCACAGCAGCGCCGCGGTCGCGCCGCCGACCAGCGCGTGCTGCCACGACAGGCGCCCCACCGGCATCACCAGGTAGATCGAGGTCAGCACCAGGATTTCGCCGGTCAGGCCGAGCAGGTACAGCAGCACACCCGAGACCCCGCCCAGCGACCAGTCGTAGCCGAGGAAGCGCACGCTCTCCCCGCCCAGCACCTGCAGGATGCCGGCCACCAGCGTGACGATCATGATGCCCGCCCCCAGTGCGACGATGTAGCAGTACGGGAGAATGGCCGAGATCAGAAAGTGCCGGCGCCGGATCGCTACCCGGTGGACGAAGATCACGCTCATGGCGTTCTCCAGCGCGGTGAAGGCAAGCGAACTGAAAAACAGCATGGTCGCGAACAGCACGCCGGTAATGAGGCCGCGGTCGTCGAGGAAGTGCGACAGCTCGGCCACCATCGCCCTGGACTGGCCGGGCATGAGCCACTCCAGGTAACGCCTCAGTGTGGCCAGCAGTTCGGCCGGGTCGATGATATGCGACAGCGCCACCACCACCAGCATCAGGAAGGGCACGATCGACAGCAGCGAATAATAGGCCACCGCGCCGGCCAGCAGCAGTCCCTGATTGGCGCGAAAGCCGCTCAGGCATTGCCAGGCGAAGGCGAGCGGATGGCTGAAGATGTAGACGTTGGCGCGGCGCGTGATCTGACGCAGGTTCATCTTGCCAGGCGCAGGCCGGTGTACTGCCAGCGCGCGCCGGCCGGGAAGAAGTTGCGGTAGCTGACGCGTGCGTGGCCCGGCGGCGTGGCCACCGACGAGCCGCGCAGCACATACTGGTTGACCATGAACTTGCCGTTGTATTCGCCCAGCGCGCCCTCGGCGCAGGCGTAGCCGGGATACGGGGCGTAGCTGCTGCTGGTCCACTGCCAGCAGTGGCCGAACAGCTGTTCGATTCCGCTCTGCCCGGCACTGGCCGCCAGCTCCCACTCCGCTTCGGTCGGCAAGCGCGCGCCAGCCCAGTTGGCGTAGGCATCGGCTTCATACAGCGACAGGTGCGCGACCGGGCGCGCCAGCTGGAGCGGCATCAGCCCGTGCAGGGTGAACTCGTGCCAGGCGCCGGCCGCATCGCGCTGCCAGTACGGCGGATGGGCCCAGCGCTGGGCGCCGGCGCAGTCCCAGCCTTCCGACAGCCACAGGGCCGCGTCGCGATAGCCGCCCGCTTCGATGAAGGCCAGGTACTCGCCATTGGTCACCAGGCGCGAGGCGAGCGCGAACGGCGCCACGTGGACACGGTGGCGCGGCAATTCGTTATCGAAGCAGAAGCCGGCGCCGTCGTGGCCGATCCCGGTCAGCCCGCCATCGAAGCCGATCCAGCGCATCGGTCCACCAGCGGCGGCGGCCAGCGGCGCCGCCGTGCTGTAGACCGGGTGCAGCGCGTTTTGCGCCAGCAGGTGCTGCACATCGGTGAGGATCAATTCCTGGTGCTGCTGTTCGTGCTGCATGCCCAGCACCAGCAGGCGTTCGAGCGCGTCGTCGCCGGGCCGCTGCGCCAGCAGGCGGGCGATGCGCGCATCGACGGCGCTGCGGTAGGCGCGTACCTCGCGCATCGACGGGCGCGTGAGCAGGCCGCGCTGCGCACGCGGATGGCGCGCGCCGATGCCGTTGTAGTAGGAATTGAACAGGTAGCGGAAGGCCGGGTGGAACGGGGTGAAATCGTCCTCGTATGGTTCGAGAATGAAGGTCTCGAAGAACCAGGTGGTGTGCGCCAGATGCCATTTGACCGGGCTCGCGTCAGGCATGGACTGGGCGCCGCAATCCTCGTCGGAGAGCGGTTCGGCCAGCATCAGCGAGCGGCGGCGGACGGTGTCGTAGTCGCGCGCAAGCATCGTCAGCCGGGAATCGGGCGCGCGTAGATCAGCGCGAACCATTCGTTCGGATCGGTCCACACATTCACCGCGCGCAGGCCGGACTGTTCCAGCAAGCCCACGGCGGCGCTCTGGCGGTACTTGTAGCTGTTTTCGGTGTGGATCCGCTCGCCCCGGGCGAAGCGGCGCTCGCCGCCCTGCCAGAAAACGGTCAGCTCCTCGACCGCTTCCAGGTGCATTTCGATGCGGCTTTCGCTGGCGTTGAAAAAGCCGCGATGGCGCCACTGGCGCACGTCGAAGTCGGCGCCGATCAGGCTATTTACATGGCGCAGAATGTTGAGGTTGAAGGCGGCGGTGACACCAAGCACGTCGTCGTAGGCGGCGTCGAGCACGGCATGGTCCTTGACCAGGTCGATGCCGATCAACAGGGCGCCGTCGTCGCCGCACTGGGCGCGCAGGCGCTGGAGAAAGGCGCGCGCCTGCTCCGGCGTGAAATTGCCGATCGAAGAACCGGGATAGAAGAACAGCCGCTTTTCCGGCCGCACCGTGTCGGGCAGCTCAAGCCGGCTGGAAAAATCCAGCCCGAGCGCACACATTTCAATGTGCGGGTAACCGTGCCGCAGGCGCGCCACGGCGTCCTGGACGAAGTCGCGCGAAATGTCGACCGCCACGTATTGTGCCGGATGCAACAGCGGAAACAGCATGGCCGCCTTGGCGCAATTGCCCGCGCCCAGATCGATCAGGGTGCTGCCGGAACCGGCCACGCGCGCCAGCTCGGCACCGTGGCGGGCCACGATGGCCGCTTCCGTGCGGGTCGGGTAATATTCCGGCAATTCGCAAATCGCTTCGAACAACTTGCAGCCGAGAGGGTCATACAGGAACTTGGGCGAAATATGCGCGCCCGGCGCGCTCAGCCCGGCGACGAGATCACGATCCTGCTGCGGACGCATACGGGAATG
>CBFGOU010000170.1:0-8586 GCA_965650445.1 uncultured Oxalobacteraceae bacterium
GGTTCAGGTCCATGTGCCGCGAGGTGTGGGGGTTCGAGTCCCTCCGTGGGCACCACTCTACCGGGTCAGGTTTTCACCTGCCCAAGAATTCCGAAAAAACGCCGCATTCTTCACCGAATGCGGCGTTTTTCATTTTGGGCCACCCTTGACATGCGCCGCCAAGCGACTATGCTCGGCCTTGGCGATGAAGACACCCCGACGATTTCTTGCAGGCATTGTACTGCTGGCCCTTGCCAGCGGCACGCTGCTGGCCGCTCCGGCCCACTGGTGGAAGTGGCGCAGCAAGGCCGATGGCCGGCTGGTGTGCCATCAGACACCGCTCGGCAGCGGCTGGGAACGGGCGTATGGCCCGTTTCGCGACAGCCAGTGTGCGCAAGCCGTCCACGCCAGGTAAGTGCAGCAGCCCATCCAACCCACTGAGGAGACGCGTATGTTTACCAATCCCGAACAATTTGCCAACGCCACCAAGACCCTGTTTGAATTGCAGATGATGACGTTCAATGCCTTGACCAGCAAGGCGGTGCAGGGCGTGGAACAGGTGGTCGCGCTGAATATGGCGACGGCGAAGAAGTCGGTCGAAGGGTCGATGGCCAAGGGCAAGGAAATCGCCACGGCGCCGAACCCGAAGGCGGCTGCCGACATCGCCGCGGGCGCGCGGCCGGACGTGGCCGGGATGGTCGAGTACAACGACCAGCTCAAGGTCATCATCGACGACATCCGCAACGAATTCAATCAGGCCGCCGATGCGCACCTGGCCGAAGCCAAGAGCACCCTCACCGCGCTGATTTACGACCTGACCCAGAACGTCAAGCCGGGCACCGAGAATGCGGTCGGCATCATCAAGACCGCGATCGACAATGCCTTCCAGGGATATGAGAAAGTGACCCAGGCCACGCGCGAGGCCGTGCGCGTGGTGGAGGAACAGATCGCCAAGGCCAGCGCCCAGGTGGCGCCGGACGACAAGGCCGCGTGAGTTCAGGGCGCGGAATCGACGCCCAGCAGTTCGTCAAGCTGGCCGCACATGGCGGGGTCCTTGATGACGGTGCGCAGCCACACGTGCAAAGGCTGTTCGCCCCAGGCTGCGGCCTTGTCGGCCAGGTAGGCGACAGGGCTGTGCGGTTCCGTGCGGCGCAAGAAACCGGCCACCGCGCGCCGCGGCGCCCGCGCCGGCGCGCGCGACTGGACCGCGCCGGCCGGCACGCCGGGCGCGGCTGGCGCTGATGGCGCCGGGACGCCCTCCACCAGCGCCGCTTGCGGTTCGACCAGCGCGCCCACTTCGCGCGCTGCCACTTCCACGCTGTGCTGCACATTCTGCAGGGCCGATCGGGCCGCTGAAAAGCCCGGACCGTCGGCGCCCAGCTTATCGTCGACCACGCGTTCGAGCTGCGTCAGCGCTTCCAGGCAATCGGCCAGATCGGCCAGCAGGGCCTGATAAAACCCGCGCGAGCTGCGTTTGCGCGCCGCATCCACGTCCGGTCCGTCTTCGGCGGCGCGCGCATGCGCCGCTTCGATCTGGCGCAGCGAAAACGCCGTGTTCGTCCCCTCGGTGATCGGAATTTCCATGGCCAGCGGCGGCACCCGCGCGGCGATCCAGGACAGGTTGCCGATGCGCTGCTCGAAGGCGTATTCGTCCGGCAGCGGATAGACCTGCTCCCAAAAGCGTTCGCACAGGCCGGCGGTCAGGCGCAAGCCGTCGGCCAGGCCGCGAAAGCCGAGCGTTTTGGCGCGCGCCTCGGCCAGCCAGACCGACAGGCGCAGGTCCTTGCTGGTCTTTTCGAGGAGCTGTTCGCAGCGGGTGGCAACGAACTTCCAGTCCGCTTCCTTCAAGGTGGTGACCCAGGGGCCCTGCTCCAGGGTCGGGTCGTCGGACTGGCGCGCCTTGTTGATGGCGTCGACCTCGGGCGAAAAGTCGGTGTCAGCGCCGCAGGGGGCGTCCGCGCTGATGGGCTCAAACAGGTGATCGATGGCCATCATGCGGCCTCGAAGCTGTATTTGAACTTGCCGGCCTTGGTGGCGCCGACCTTGATGCGGCCGATGGCGCCGCCTTCGGCCATGCGGGCCAGCACGCTATCGGCGATTTCCGGCAGCAGCGTGCCATTGAGAATGGTGTCGACATTGCGCGCGCCCGAATCGACTTCGGTGCAGCGCGCCAGCACCGCGTTGACCAGCGACTCGTCGTAGCTGAACGCGGCCTGGTGGTTGGCGTCGATACGGCGGGCGATCTTGTCGAGCTTGAGTTTGATGATGCTGGCCAGGACCTCGTCGCCGATCGGATAGAACGGCACCACCGTCAGGCGGCCCAGGAAGGCAGGCTTGAAGTGCTTCATCAGCTGCGGCCGGATGATTTCGGCCAGCTGTTCGGGCGTGGGCATCTCGGCGGCGCTCTTGTTCAGGCAAGCCTGCATCATCTGCGACGAGGCGGCATTGGAGGTGGCGATGATGATGGTGTTGCGAAAATCGATCTGGCGCCCTTCGGCGTCGTCCATCACGCCCTTGTCGAACACCTGGAAGAACAGTTCGGCCACGTCCGGATGGGCCTTCTCGATTTCGTCGAGCAGCACCACGCTGTAGGGATTGCGCCGCACCGCTTCGGTCAGCACGCCGCCTTCGCCGTAACCGACATAGCCAGGAGGCGAGCCTTTCAGGCCCGACACGCTGTGCGCCTCCTGATACTCGCTCATATTAATGGTGATCAGTTTGCGTTCGCCGCCGTACAGCAGGTCGGCCAGCGCCAGCGCGGTTTCGGTCTTGCCCACGCCCGAGGTGCCGACGAACAGGAATACCCCTTTCGGTTTGTTGGGGTCGTCCAGGTTGGCGCGCGCGGTGCGCACGCGCTGGGCCACCACGGCGCCGGCGTGGCACTGGCCGAGGATGCGTTCCTCCAGCAAGCCTTGCAGATTGAGGACGGTCTTGATTTCGTCCTTGACCATGCGGCCCAGCGGAATGCCGGTCCAGCCGGCCACGATCTCGGCCACCACGTGACCGTCAACCTGCACCGGCACCAGCGGCGCTTCGCCCTGTATGGCGCGCAGCTCGGCGATCAGGCCGGCCAGGCCCGGCGCATCGGCGTGCGCGCGCCCGCTTTCCAGGCTGGCGCGCACGCGCATGATGTCCCGGCTGATGCCCTGCTCCTTTTCCCAGCGCTGCTGCTGGCGCCGATGTTCTTCGGTGGCGGCCACGCGCTGGGCGCGCAGCTGGGCGATTTTCTGGCCATGATCGGCGCCTGCGCTTTCCTCGCGCGCCAGGGCTGCGGCCTGGGCATCGATGCGTTCGAGCAGGCGCGCGCCCTGCTCCACCAGCGCCGGTGTCGCGTTCTGGCCCAGCGCTACCTTGGCGCAGGCGGTATCGAGCACGCTGATGGCCTTGTCCGGCAGCTGGCGCCCGCTGATGTAGCGGTGCGACAGGCGCACCGCTTCGGTGATGGCGTCGTCGTAGACGCGCACACCGAAGTGCTTTTCCATCAGCGGCGCCATCGCGCGCAGCATGGCGCAGGCGGTTTCCTCGCTCGGTTCCTCGACCTTGATCACCTGGAAGCGGCGCGCCAGCGCGGCGTCCTTTTCAAAATACTTCTTGTACTCGCCCCAGGTGGTGGCGGCGATGGTGCGCAGTTCACCGCGCGCCAGCGCCGGCTTGAGCAGATTGGCCGCGTCGTTCTGGCCGGCAGTGCCGCCGGCGCCGATCATGGTGTGCGCTTCGTCGATGAACAGGATGATCGCGTGTGGGCTCTTTTTGACTTCGTCGATGACGTTCTTCAGGCGGTTCTCGAACTCGCCTTTGACCGAAGCGCCGGCCTGCAGCAGGCCCATATCGAGCGTGTGGATGTCGACGCCCTTGAGCACCTCGGGCACGTCGGCCTGGGCGATGCGCAGCGCCAGCCCTTCCACCACCGCGGTCTTGCCGACCCCCGCTTCACCGGTCAGAATCGGGTTGTTCTGGCGCCGCCGCATCAGGATGTCGATGGCCTGGCGGATTTCCGCGTCGCGCCCGATCACCGGGTCGACCTTGCCGTCGCGCGCACGCTGGGTGAGATTGGTGGTGAACTGGTCCAGCGCCGGGGTTTTGTGGGCGTCGGCCAACTGGACGGCCGGATCGGCGCCATCCAGCGGCGCGCTCGCCGGCGCCGCTTCGCAGGAACCGTGCGTCAGCTTGTCGAAATCGTGCTTGAGTTTGTCGAGCGGAACCTTGGCGAACAGGCGCGAGCCGCGCTGGGCCAGCTGCGCCAGGCTCGGTTCGGTTAGCAGCGCCAGCAGCAGGTGCCCGCTGCGGATCTGGTTCGGCCCGGTGCTGCCGAGCGAGGCGATCAGCCAGGCATGCTCGAACAGGGTGGGCAAATGCTTCGAAAATACCGGGGTGCGCGCGCTGCCGGCGTTGAAGCGGCCGATCTCGTTGCGCAGGTCGGTCTCCAGCCCGGTCAGGCTGATGGCGCACTGGCGCGCGATGCGTACGAAGTCGCTGTCTTCCTGTTCGATCAGGGCCAGAAACAGATGTTCGATGTCGACTTCGTACTGGCCGAGGCCGACGCAGATGCTGGCCGCGCGGGTAGCGGCGGCGCGGGTGGTGTCATTGAGTTTGCCAATCAGTGTCTTCAGATTAATGTCCATCGCACGCTTCCTTCAATGGGGGAGATCAGACTCGGGTGGCGATGGCGCTGCCGCACATCACGACAAACAGGACCAGCAGGGTGAGGCGCTTCTTGGCGGCGAGGCGCTGAACTTCGATTCGGGAATGCGGTCTCATGAGTTTTCCGGGTGCCTGCACGACAGGAATAAAAAAGTGGCCGCCGGCGTAACGCCTCCGGCGGCCACAACAGGGAAGCTTTACATTTACACGACCTTGTTGGTCGCCAGGTTCCAGCCGCCGGACGTGTTGCCGCCGGCGCCGCCGCTGACTTTCTGCTGGGTGTAGGTCCACTTCACTTCAGAGAACTTCAAGCCGATCGATTCTTTCAAAATGTCGCCTTCGCTCACGTGCGGGCTGACACTACCGATCAGCACGTTCTTGAGTTCGATTTCAAAATATTTCACGCGGTCGCCCTGGCCATCGGCACGCATGAATTCGAACTTGGCGCGGGGGATCGTCTTGCCGGACGAGCAGGCCTGCAGCAGTACCGGTGTCGACAGATCGGCCAGCTTGGAGAGCACGATGTCTTCATGCTCGCAGCGCTCGGCGGTGTGGCCGCCGCCGGTTGATGCGGTGGCCGACTTCGGCTGCAGCACGCCCCAGTCCACCGACTGGCATTCGATCCAGTCGCGGTGCTTGTCATCCGTCGATTCGCCTTTGATACCGTCAATCTGCAGGTAGACGTCAATTGCCATTTGCTACTCCTTGATGAGATTAATGATGCGAACTTAGTTCTTGGTCGACTGCGGCAACTCCGCGACCAGTCGGAGCGAAACGGACAGCTCGTCGAGCTGGAAATGCGGGCGCAGGAAGGAGACCGCGCGGTACACGCCCGGCCGTCCCGGCACTTCCAGCACCTGCACGCTGGCCTCCCGCAATGGGAACTGGGCTTTCTTTTCCTGGCTGGCGTTGTCGTCGAGCAGCACGTACTGCATCAGCCAGCGGTTCAGGAAATCCTCGACGTTGGAGGCCGAGGCAAAGCTGCCGATCTTGTCGCGCATCATGGCTTTCATGTAGTGTGCGATGCGCGAGACGGCGAAGATGTATTGCAGCTGCGAGGACAGCACGGCGTTGGCATTGGCGGCGTCGTTGGCGTACTTCTTGGCCTTTTGCGCCGACTGGGCGCCGAAGAAGGCGGCGTAGGATGTGTTTTTGCAATGCACCAGGGAGATGAAGCCGAGGTCGCTCAATTCCTTTTCGCGCCGGTCGGTGATCGGGATTTCGGTGGGACATTTCAGCGCCACTTCGCCATCCTCGGTCTTGAAGGTGTGGGTCGGCAAGTTCTCGACCAGCCCGCCGCCCTCCACCCCACGGATGGCGGCGCACCAGCCGTGGTCTTCGAAGGCCTTGGTGAGCTTGCTGCCGAAAGCGTAGGCGGCGTTACACCACAGATACTTCTGGTGGTCGGTGCCGTCCACATCCTCGACGAAATTGAAGCCTTCGGTCGTCATGCCGTCAACCGGGTTGAACGGCAAGCGGCCGAGAAAGCGTGGCAGGGTCAGGCCGACGTAGCGCGAGTCCTCCGATTCGCGGAAAGCCTTGTACTTGGCGTACTCGACCGTATCGAATACCTTGGCCAGGTCGCGCGGCTTGGCCAGGTCGCTATACGTTTCCAGGCCAAACAATTCCGGCCCGGCCGAGGTGATAAAGGGCGCATGGCTGGCGGCGGCCACGTGCGACATCTGTTCGAGGAAATACATGTCCTCGGGCTGGCGGCTCATTTCGAAGTCGCCGATCAGGGCGCCGTAAGGCGCGCCGCCGAAGGTGCCGAATTCCTCTTCGTAGATTTTTTTGAAGATCGTGCTCTGGTCGAATTCGAGTGCGGACTGGAAATCCTTGACCAATTCCTTCTTGGTGGCGTTGAGCATGCGGATTTGCTGGCCGGTCCCGGTGCTGGTGTTGCGGACCAGGTATTGCAGCCCGGTCCAGCTGCGTTCCAGTTTCTGGAATTCCGGCGCGTGCATAACTGCCGACAACTGGGCCGAAATCAGACGGTCAAGCTCGGCCACGCGGGCATCGATGCTGGCCGACAGGTTGTTCGACACCACCACCGTGCCATCCATTACTTGATTGACGAGCTCGGAAATAAGATCGCGCGCACGCAAGTGCTCGGGGCCGGACGTGGCCACCTTGCTTTGCTCGACGATCTGGTCGAGCAGGCTGGTTTCCAGTGCGATCGGGGCGGCGCTGCCGTCCTGCAGAAGGGCTGCCATCTCAGCTTTCCTCCGTGGCCGTCTTGTGCAGGCTGTTCAGCTTATCGGTGTTGCCGAGCACTTCGCTGAGGATGTCGTCGAGCTTATCGTTGCCGGCCAGCTTGTTGCGCAGATCGGCCAGCTTGGTGCGCGCTTCGAGCAGGCTTTTCAGCGGCGTGACTTGCTGCACCACCGCCTCCGGACGGAAGTCGGCCATTTCCTTGAATTGCAGCTGGACCGCAAATTCGCCGCCCTCGGCGCTCAGCTGGTTGGGCACGCGGAACGATGTCACCGGGGCCACCGCGCTCAGCACTTCATCGAAATTGCCGCTGTCGACATTGACGAAATTGCGGTCTTTCAAGCGCTTGCGCTCGGCCGCCGGATCGGACCCGAAATCGGCGAGCACCGCGACCACGAAGGGCAATTCCTTGTTCTCGATCGCGTCGCCTTTCTCGACGTCGTAGGTCATCTGCACGCGCGGCGGACGGACTTTTTGCAGACGTTTCTGCACACTTTCGTTGTTGGCCATCATGACTCCTTATGAACTGGCGGTAGCGATCAGAAGTTGGCGAAGGGGTCGTCGGAACCCTTGGGTTTCTTGACCACGGCCGGGGTCGGTACGACACGGCATGATCTGCACTTTGGTATTGCCCCCGGCACGAGCTCGTCACCCAGGCGTGTACGCAGCATCTTGGCCAGGTCCTGCGCTTCGCTGCGCACCGTGCCATTCAAATTGTTCTTTTGCGCCAGATCGGTCAGCGCCTTGACCGACACCCGCATGCCGGCCACGGCAACGATGCTGTGAGCCTGCATGTCGTCCTGATCGCGCTCCAGCACTTCCAGGGCGTCGACGATGGCTTGGCCGTAGGAGTGGCTGTCGAAGTTGTGCTGGGCCATGCGCAGCCAGGGCTGCTTGTCGGTGGGATAGGCCAAGGTGGCCGAGGTAAGGATGGCGATGCCTTTCGCAGCCTGGCCAGCGCTGATGGCCGCTTCCGCTTCGGCCATCGCTGTGCTGACCGTAATGGCCTGCTTGGGGGCGGGCTTGGTGTCGGTGCTCGCGCAGCCCGCCAGTATGGCGAAGCACGCGACGCCGGGAAGGAAATGTTTCAACAGCATGCTGGGTCTCCGGGTCGGTTTGTCCAGAGCTCATTATTGTTCACCGGAAATATCGTGAATTGCGTGCAGTCAAGAATTTGTCGGCTTGATTTCCTTTGGGAAATAAACCACCTTTGCGCCGGCGCAGTTGCTTCTCGGCACGATCCCGTTTAATGGAGGCTTCACTCAAACTGTGGGAGTGGTGCATGCACGCGATTCGTTATATTCCGATGCTGTTGGCGCTCGTCTTGCCCGGCTGCAGCGGGCTGGGACGCACGCCGGCCGAGCTACCCGAGGCGCAGAAGCCGCCTCGCAACGTCCTGCTGGCACTGAATGGAGCGGCCAAACTCAACACCACTGCGCAAGGCCAGGCGCTGGCCCTGGTCACGCGCATTTACAAGCTACGCCAGCGCGCCGCATTCGATCAGGCAAGCTTCGACACCTTTCTCGATGCGCAGCGCGAGCACGAGGTCTTCGGCGCCGACCTGATCGAGGTAAAGGAATTGACCTTGATCCCAGGCCAGCAGCTGCGCCTGCAGGAAAAGCTGGGGCGCGAGGCTGGCTTTATCGGCGTGGTCGGCCTGTTTCACCACCCTGGCGCGCAAGGCTGGCGCCTGAGTCTGCCTGCGGCCTACGCCGAAAAAAACGGCGTGCAGATCGCCGCCCATGCATGCGCGCT
>CBFGOU010000171.1:0-8556 GCA_965650445.1 uncultured Oxalobacteraceae bacterium
CCGACATCGAAGCTGAACAAGCCACCGAGGCTGACCATCTGCGTCAGGTAGCTGCCCCCATCCACATTGCTCAGTTCGACTTGCCCCGGGATGGTGCCCGTAACGCCGGGCGAGCGCTCGAACTCGCCGCCGAAAGCGCCGCTGAAGTTGCCGATGACGGCGGTGGCGGGCGTCGCGCCCAGGTTGGCGAGGAAAGTGAAATCCATCAGGCCCTGGCCGCTGCAGGCGCCGGTGTCGACGCTGACGTGATAGGTGGGACCGGCCAGCGCCACGCCGCTGGCGCAGAGCAGCAGCGCGAGCACGGACTGCTGGAAAAGATTCTTAAGCTTACGCATGTTGATAGTCATTTATAAAGCGCCGGTGAAAATTGAATTGGTGTAGCCGATACCGACCTTGTCGGGGTTGCTGAACGTAAGCCCCACCGTCAGCCTGGCGTCCGCCGCGATCGACGCCGCATCGACCGTGATGCAAGGCACTCCGTCGCGCATGCCGCTGGCATTGTCGAGCGTGACCGAGGCCGGCAGGTTCTCGAATACCAGCTGAAGCGGGCCGCTCACCGTTGCGCCGCTGGTGTTGGTCAGCGTGATCGTCGAGCTGTACTTGTTGGTGATCCGGTTCCACGTCAGGCCCGAACGGAGAAGAGCGAAACTGGACGTGGTGTCGGCAGAGGTGGCCGCCGCCGTCCCGCTGGTCGCGGTGCCGGAAACCTTTACGCCATACACGGCCAACATCTTGCCGAGCACGCCAGCCGAATTCCATGGAAGGATACGGACATACAGGGAGCCGCCGCGCGGTACCTGGACCATGACCGGGAAGGTCTTCCTGGTCATGGTTTCTTTGACGAACGACATCGGGCTGGCGTTCAGTTTTGTCGAGCCGGAGAAATCGGCATTGAGCGAATACTCCATATCCGCCACCACGGTCGAGCCGCCGCTGCTGGTCAGATAGGCGGAAATGGCGTCGACCGAAAAGGAACCGGATACTGGCTTTACAGCAAACTGCAGGTACTGGCTATTGTTGCGCGCCGGCGAATCGGCGACATAGCGGGCAACCGTCGTGTCTTGCCCGTCGACGGCAAGCACCTTCGACAGGGTCGCCACCAAACCGTTCACGCTCGCATTGCTGGCGGTGACCAGGCCATCGAACACTGGCACCAGCGAGGTGCCCGCCGTAAACCAGGTGGAATACGACGCAATGCCCCCGCTGGTCGAAATGCCGGTTCCCTTGACACCCACCGTCGTCGCCAGGGCGACGCTACCGATCGTGAAACGGATGGTGCCGCTGTAGCTCTTCGCTTCGGCCGCGTTGAACTGGACATACAAGGTTTTGGTAAATGCGCCGTTGGCATAGGCAATTCCGACGCTCTGCGCCCAGCTGGCGCCATCGAGCGACACTTTGAAACTGGCCGGGGCCGAGACCAGGACCGTTCCGGCAGCTGGCGCCAGATCGAAAGCGGACAAGGTGACGGTTTTGGTCGACGGCATGTTCACATAGCGGGTCGACCAGTCGAGTGTGTTCGGGCTGGCGATCAGGGAAGTGACCGGCACCATGTAGCTGCCGAGGATATTCAGCGCCCGCATTCCTTCCACGGCGCGCTTGGCGATCAGGTTGGCAAACAGGACCTGGGGATGGGTGCTGTCGGCCGCGATATACAGGTTCGCGGTTGCCGCCTCGTTGCCGTAACTTTCCACAATCTTCTTGGTTTCGGCCGTGATGTCGACAAAGGGGACGCTGTACCTGGTGGCGACTGCCTTCATCGCCGCGACATAATCGCCGCGCGCAGCCATTTCGCCCGACAGGATGCCCACATGATGCTGGCCCTGGGGCGTGATGGTGGTGCCGCTGAAGTATTTGCGCACGATCGGCGACATCAGAATGGGCGTGGCCCCTCTGGTGCGCGTCTGGAGGACGTATTTTTTCAGCCACTGATAGTAGGAGTGCTCGGAGATATCGACCGTCGGATCGACCCGGTCGGCACGGCCGGTGCAGGCCTCGCCATCGGTGGTGCCGTCGCTGCAGAACGCGTAGGTCCCGTACATCGCGTAATCCCCGCCCGACTTCTGATCGTTATGGGCAAACTGGATGATGACATAGTCACCGGCTTTTATCTGCGGCAGGATGGCCGGCCAGCGCGTGGACTCATAGAAGAAACTGCGCGAACTGCGGCCACCCAGCGCCCAATTGTTGACCGTGACGTTGGCGTTGAAGAACTGCGGAACCGCTTCGCCCCAGCCCATTTGCGGGCGACGATCTTCGGTATATTTCGTCATGGTCGAGTCGCCCAGCATATGGATGGTGACCGGCGTGCCCGAAACGGCAGTCACTTCCGCCAAGCTTTTGGCTGACGCCGGTGCCGGCGCCTCCGGCACCGCGCCGCCGCCGCAGGCAGCCAGGCCGGTGCACAGGGCTAGTGTGCCGATTAGATTACTTAGTAGGCGTCTCATTGATCCTGTCTCCTTTATTATTGATTGGTACACGGGGGTGCACGCGCATCCGGGACCAATTGGGACGACAGTCGGGATGCGGCACACACTTGTGCTTCTCTTCTTGACGACGGGTAAGGAATATTGGCCAGACCAAATATCATCTGGCCAGGCCGAAACATGCTTTTGGCCTGACCATAGTAAAAGATCAATAGAAACCGGTCAACCACATTCTTGGTATTCATTTCCAGGATGCGTGGACGCTGGTGGGAGCCGGGGCGGCTTTGGGGGCGATGTATAGTTCGTGCAAGCCAAAGTAGCCGATGCCGAGCACGACCAGCGTGGCCGCGAAGGCGGCGCCATGCCACGCCGCGTTGTGCACGGCCGAGCGCAGACGCACCTGCAGGCGCGAACGCGTCAGCATCAGCGGCACCAGCCCGGCAATGATGCCGCCGTGCCCGACCAAATCGTGCCTTGGTGCACTGATGGTTGTCGCACTTGTCTATCTGTCGACAGACTGCCGAGGTGTTACGGGTAGCGGCGAATCAGCATCTCGGCCACGCACACGGGCTTGGCCGTTCCCTCGCGCTCCAGGGTGACCTGCCACAGCAATTGGCTGGCAGCGTCGACCGGGGTGACACTCTCGAGCAGAAGGCGGGCCCGCACGCGGCTGCCGACCGGCACCGGGGCCGGGAAGCGCACCTTGTTGAGCCCGTAGTTGATCAGCATGCGCGCCCCGTCGAGCTGCACGCTGCGCTCGTACAGCCCCGAGATCAGCGACAGCGTCAGAAAGCCGTGGGCCACGGTGGTGCCGTACGGCGACTCGCGCCGGCAGCGTTCCACATCGACGTGGATCCATTGATGGTCGCTGGTGGCGTCGGCAAAGGTATCGATGCGGGCCTGGTCGATCTCGATCCAGTCCGACACCGCCACCTCCTGCCCGACCGCGGCTTGCAGTTCCTCGATGCTGGCGAACTTACGCATGCTTGCGCTCCGGGTCGCGCCCGAACATGCCAACGCCTTCGATCATGCACACCAGCGCACCGTGCTGATTGAACGCTTCCCAGGTCGACCACACCAGGCCGCGGTCGGGCCTGGATGCGGATGGCTTGGTCTGCGTGGTTTCGTAATGCACCGTGATCGTGTCGCCGGCCCGCACCGGCTGCATCCAGCGGACCTTCTCGACGCCGGGCGAGCCCATGCCGGCCGCCGCGCCCATCAGGCCATCGACCACCAGCCGCATCATCATGGAGCAGGTATGCCAGCCGCTGGCGATCACGCCGCCGTAGATCGACCCGGCCGCCGCATCGTGATCCACGTGAAAGGGCTGCGGATCGAACTGGCGCGCGAACGCGATAATCTCTTCTTCGCTCACGGTCTTGCTGCCCATCGAAAGGCGTTGGCCCGGAACGAAGTCCTCGAGGTAGCGCGGCGCGCTCATGTCGCCACCTCGCCGGCGAAACCCGGCTGGACGATAAAGCGGCGCAGGTGGTGGCTGGCGTCTCCCAGCGTCAGTCCGATCATGGTCAGGCGCTTGAAGTGGTGCGCGGCCGGCAGTTCGTCGGTGACGCCCATGCCGCCGTGCAGCTGTACCGCCTGCTGGCCGATAAAGGTCGCGGCCTGCCCGACGCGGTATTTGGCCGCCGATACCGCGCGGCGCCGCTCGCCGGCATCGGCGCTGTCGGCGCGCACGGCAGCCAGCAGCGCCATGGAACGGGCCTGCTCGAGATGGATGTACATGTCGGCCATGCGGTGCTGCAGGGCCTGGAATTTGCCGATCGGCGCGCCGAACTGGGTGCGCGTCTTGAGGTAGTCCAGCGTGGCGGCGAACAGGGCCTCCATCGCGCCGAGCGCTTCGGCGCACAGCAGCGCCGCGCCATAGTCGGCGCCGGCGTCGAGCAGGTCCGCGCCGCCGATCAGCGCCGTTTGCGGCACGGCCACGTCGTTGAACTCGATATTGGCGGCGCGCTGGCCGTCGAGGGTGCGATAGCCGGTGACGTTCAGCCCTGGCGCATCGACCGGGACCAGCGCCAGCGTGATGCCGTCGGCGGCGCGCGCCGATACCACCAGCATGCGCGCCTGCGCGCCATGCACGACGGCGCACTTGCTGCCGTTGAGCAGATAGCCGGCGCCTCGCGGCTTCAGGGTGGTCGACAGCGTGAACAGGTCATGGTGGGCCGCGCTTTCGTTGAGGGCGCAGGCCAGCGTCAATTCACCGGCGGCGATCTGCTCGAGCAGCGCCGCATGTGCGCCGCCCAGCTTGAGAAAGTGGGCGCCGAGCACCGTGGCGAAGTACGGCTCCACCACCAGTGCGCGCCCCAGTTCGCGCATGACCACGAACAGATCCAGTGCGGTGCCGCTGAAACCGCCCTGCTGCTCCGGCACCGGGAGCGCCAGCAGCCCCAGTTCGGTCATTGCCGTCCAGGCCGCCGGCGACACGCCGTCCGCCGAGGCGATGATCTTTTTGCGCTCCTCGAACCCGTAGGCGCGCGCAGCCCAGCGCTGCAGCGCATCGGCCAGTTGCAGCTGTTCGCCGCTGAAGTCAAAGTCCATGCTCGCTCCTTACAGGCCCAGGATCATCTGGGTGATGATGTTACGCTGGATTTCGTTGGAACCACCGTAGATCGAGGTCTTGCGGAAGTTGAAGTAGTAGCTAACCAGCGGCGCCGCATCGTCGTCACCGCCCGCGCTGTGCTCGTGCGCGCCGTCCAGGTAGGCCGGATCGAAGGCGAGCGCCATCGGCCCGGCCGCTTCGACCATCAGTTCGGTCAGGCCCTGCTGGATCTCGGTCCCGCGCACTTTGAACAGCGACGCTTCCGGCCCCGGCGCCTTGTGCTGCTGGCCGAGCACGCGCAACACCGTCATCTCCAGCGCCATCAGTTCGATTTCCAGCGCCGCCACTCTCGAGGCGAACAGCGCGTCGCCCAGCAGGCCGCGGCGCGCCGCGTACGATTTGAGAAAGGCCAGTTCGCGCTTGGAGCGGCCGACCGCGGCGATGCCGGTACGCTCGTGGCCAAGCAGGTATTTGGCATAGGTCCAGCCGCGGTTTTCCTCGCCCACCAGATTGGCCCGCGGTACCCGCACATTGTCGAAGAAGACCTCGTTGACTTCGTGCTCTTCATCGAGCATGACGATCGGGCGTACCGTGACGCCGGGGCTGTGCATGTCGATCAGCAGGAAGGAAATGCCTTCCTGCTTGCGCACGCCGCTGTCGGTGCGCACCAGGCAGAAGATCATGTCGGCATGCTGGGCCAGCGTGGTCCAGGTCTTCTGGCCGTTGACGAGGTAGTCGTCGCCGTCGCGCGTGGCGGTGGTCTTGAGGGCGGCCAGGTCGGAGCCGGCGCCCGGTTCGGAATAGCCCTGGCACCACCAGTCTTCGCAGGACGCGATGCGTGGGAGGAAATACGCTTTTTGCCCGGCACTGCCAAACGCCATGATCACCGGCGCCACCATGTTCACGCCGAACGGCAGCACCGGCGGAGTACCGGCGCGCGCGCATTCTTCGTCAAAGATGTGGCGCTGCACGGGGGTCCAGCCTGGGCCGCCGTACTCCACCGGCCAGCCCGGCACCGACCAGCCCTTTTCCGCCAGGATGCGATGCCAGCGCACGTAATCATCTTTGGAAAGGCGCAAATGGGCACGCACCTTGCGCTGCAGCTCGGACGGCAGCGCAGTGGCCAGGAAGGCGCGCACGCTGTCGCGAAACGCCAGCTCGTCGCCGGTGTAGTTCAAATCCATGCAGATTCCCCTCGTGATGGCGCGCTGAAAAAGCACGATCGTTCCAAACGATTGTACCGTAATCGCACTGCGTTCGCGTGATATGGGCGCTCATAAAAAAACCCGGCGCTCCTGTTTTGAACGCCGGGCTGGGGCTGGCGCCCGTTGAGGGAGCTTACGGAACGCGGCGGCGCACCAGCACGGCCGCGCCGAGCACGGCGGCCAGCAGCAGGACATTGGTCGATGGCTCGGCAACCACGTTTTCCTCAGCGGCACCGACCGCCAGCGCCTCAACAGGGGCGTTCGGCCCCGTGCCAGTGGGAGCGAGCAGCTCGGGGACGGATTCGGTTCCGCTCGGAAGCTTGAATGCGGGCTGCTCCGGCCCGGCAGCAGGGGTGGCGGCGGGCGTGCCGCTGAGCAGCGGCCGCGCCGCGTCCGGCATTGGCACGGAGCTTAACGGTTCGGCCAGCGGATTTGCATAACTGTCGGGTGCTACACCCTGCGGCATTGGGTCCGGGATGACCTGGGCCTGCCCCGCCACGTCGCGCGGACCGCGCGAATGGCCGTATTCGACCCCTTCGACAACTTGCGAGCCTGCGGGCGACGTATCGGCGAGCAGCATCGTCACGGCCGGTGCCGGCCCGGCCAGCGCGGCCGGTGCGGCCGGTGCCGCCGCCACGGCTGGTGCTGGCGCGCCACCCGATACACCAGGCACCGATGGTGCCGGCAACACAAGCGGCATCGGGCGCCTGCCGCTAACCGCTGGCGGCGCAGCGGTGGATTGAGCGAATCCGCCCCCCGTCACGCAGCCAGCGGACGAGGCACAATGCGGCGAGCCAGGCGCCGCCTGCGCCGCCGCGACAACCGGCGCCACGGCGACACCGTCGGCCGGCGGCGGCACCGCGCCGGAAACCTTGCCGCGCCCCGATCCAGGTGCGTGCACCAGCGCAGCCACTTCAGCACGCCCGTGATCGTTCCAACTGGCGGCCAGGATGCTCCGAACAATTGGCTTCAGCTTGTGGCCAAGTTCGCCATACAACGCCGCTGGACTCTTCTCCGTTGTCCAGACAGCAGCGATGCCACCCGCCGTCAGTGATGCGCCGGCGACCACGCCGACGATAAGAAGCTGACGATACATGTTATCCCCCTTTTTATTGTGCGCGCTCAGGATTCCTTCACGCTGAAGTTATCCTAGCATCAATAAAAAAATGGCAATGTTCAATTGATGGGTGCAACTGTGTGGTTTAAGCAACATCATCTGTTGCGCGCAGTTGGCAGCGCTAAGCGTCTGTTTTTAGACGAAAAAAATGGGGTCCGTTTCCGGACCCCACATTTTTCCAACTAACTCAACGACGCAATTTTAGTTGCCGGGCGCTTTCGTCGTTGGCATATACGGCATCACGCGCGAGGCCATGCGCGTGTCGGTTTTCAGCATGCCGACTTCGTCCGCCAGCACATGCGCGGCCTCTTGCAGCAGCACGTCTTTGGCATCCTTGGCCGCCTTTTCGGCCGCCAGGTCGGCCGCCAGATTGCGCTCGTCGGCCTGCAAGCCGTCGTCAGTGCGGGTGCTGCCCTTGATCGCCACGACCGCCGGCTTGGCCGGCTTGGTCGGGGCCGGCACCTTGCTGCGCGCTTCCTTGGTTTCGGTTGCCGTGGCCGCTTGCGTCTCGTCGCCCTGGCTGGCCACTTGGCGCGCTTCGCGCAGCTTGGCGCGCGCTTCCTCGGCATCGCGCTCCTTGCGCCGCACCGCTTCGTTCAGCGAAATGGCGTTTTCCTTGCGCAGCTTGCGCACTTGGGCCAGGTCTTCCTGCAGGTACTGGAAGTCCTTGTCCTTGGCGATGCGCGCTTCGTGGCGCTTCTGCAGCGGCGCGAACAGCTCCTTCAGGTCGCCCGCAGGCACGTAGCTGGCCGGCTTGATGGCTACCCACGGCAGCGCGTTGTCGTAGCTCGATTCGCCGAAATTCTCGGTGTCGGAAGTGACCGGCAGTTTAATGTCGGGCAGTACCCCACGCAGCTGGGTGGTGCCGCCGTTGATGCGGAAAAACTGCGCGATCGTCATCTTCAGTTCACCCAAACGCGCCTTGTCGCCCTGCGCAAATTTATCCAGGTTCACCAGGGTTTGCACGGTGCCCTTGCCGAAGCTGGGTTCGCCAATAATCAGGCCGCGGCCGTAATCCTGGATGGCGGCGGCAAAGATTTCCGACGCGGACGCCGAGCCGCGATTGATCAGTACGCCCATCGGGCCATCCCAGGCCAGGCCGGGATTGGTGTCGCTTTCCACGTCAACCTTGTTGTCGGCCGTGCGCTGCTGCACCACCGGGCCCTTGTCGATGAACAGGCCGGTCAGTTCGACCGCTTCAATCAGCGAACCGCCGCCGTTGTTGCGCAGGTCGATCAGGACGTTGTCGACCTTCTC
>CBFGOU010000172.1:0-8552 GCA_965650445.1 uncultured Oxalobacteraceae bacterium
CATCTACGACAACCGCTTTCATGCCGATGCTGTGTAGATCTACGTTAACCCCTTATAATTATAAAAATTCGTGCATAACGTCCAGCGAGCGGCCCATCAGGTTAAAACGCAAGTCCAGGATCCCTTGCATGCCGTGCAGCTTTCGGCGGATCAGGCCTTCTTCCGACGGACAGTCCATGTTGGCGATACGGTAGGTGACGGTCTTTCCTTCAGAGGCCGGCACAGCGGACGGCACAGGAGCAGACGGCGAACATCCGCATGCCTTGCCGGCGGCGTTACATGTCGTTTGGCTAGGTTCACTCATAGGCGTATCAATCAATAAAGCGATATTGCGATCGGATTGGGACTTGGCTTCGGCCGCGTCTTCCCTTATGCCTGCAGTTGACACCCTGTAGCAGCTACAGAGTCAAGGGAAAATTCGGGAAAAACGGTGGGGATGGGTCAATTTGAAAAGCTGATGAAATGCGCTGTTAACCCGGCTTCGACAAAAAGGTCTCGTGCATCAGCTTAGCAAGCCGGAATTTTGATGATCTGGTGCTCTATTCCCCCCAAGAAACGCTTGGGCTCAGCGGGATAGCTCATTCAACTGCTTCAGGATCTCGCAATCCTTGGCCTCGCGTGCGGAATCGCAGGAACTACGCAAGCTGGAAAGTTGTTGCCGCAAAGATTGCATATCTGCAATCTGGCGATCAACCTCCCCAAGGTGTTCATCGACCAAGTCATTAACTCCGTCGCATGATTTTTCCGGATGATCTTGGAAACCGAGCAGGATCTGCACCTCATCCAAGGACATGCCAAGTGCTCGACAGCGCCGGATGAACTGTAAGCGCTCCGCATGAATGGTATCGTACAGGCGATAGTTTGCCTCCGACCTGATCGGTGCCGGAAGCAGTCCTTTTTGCTCATAGAAGCGTATCGTTTCAGGCTGGCAGCCAGCACGCCTCGCGAGTTCACCAATTCGCATACCCATTCAGACTCCCGCAAACCTTGTAGTAAGTATAGGCATATTAACTCATACCGCCATTGTGGGGTGTCAGACGCAACGGAACGAAAAACTTGGTTAGGGACGGAGGGTGTCAGGTTGAGGTCATAGGTGTGGCTGCAAGGGCGTCAGGAAATTCTCCAATGGATCCTATTCTGACGCTGTTTGAGCGGCATGCCTGACGCCGGGTTGAAGCGTACTTCAACTGGACAATCCAAACCCGGCGATGGCTTAGCGTGCTGTTTTTTCCTTTTTCCGCGCCTTCGCTCTGCGCTTCGTGGGGGTATAAGCCGGAACCGCCGAAAATTCCGTGAGGTGGATTTACGTCGATTTCGAAGTGACGGGAAACCTCTTTCGAAGGTCGGCGCGCCGCTGGGAGCCGTCGAGCTGGTCCCTTTTTAGCCTGGCCGTACCAGCTCATGCGGGGTTCGATTACCCCAACATGCCGTGAATCCGCCGCAGCCATCCGGACACCTCCCCAGCGGCGTCGATATGCGCGAGCCGCTCCGAGGTCATCCTTGAAGCCGCCTCGCGATTGAGGCGCTTCTTGGCAAGGCCCACCTTTTTGTCAAGCGCCTTCGCGTCGGCTAGGACCTGGGCCCATGGCTTCGTACTTTCGGACGCGAGGTGGACGGCCTCAGCCACTTTCAGGGGAACGTCGCAGGTGTCAGTGAAGGCGATGGCGATCCCGTCCATTCCTTCCGTGATGGCGTCGGCATGCAGGTAGTTCTCGAGCTCCCGCTTCGCGGTGATTGCAGCCCATGACCCATCCTTCCGGGCGTTCACCGCGTCACATTCGAGCTGATATTTCGGCGGTACATCGTCGTCGCGGTCGTAGAGATGGACCTCGGGGATGCCTAGCTTGCTCAGGTAGTGTTTGGCTACCCAGTGCTTGAGGGAGCCCCCCCCGAGCGGCACGAGAGCCACCCGGTTGTCGGCAGTGAAGTCCACGGCGTCGGGCACGCTGGGCTTGAGCATGGCGCTGACGCGTTCCAGGAACTCGACGTCGTTCGATCCCTCGACGAAGACCAGGGCCTTCACGCGCTGGTCCGGCAGTACGCCCAGCTCGTTGGCGATGGCGGCCAGCTCACTGTCGTCGCACTCGGAAACGGATGCCGTCCCGTCCTCCTGCCTGCGTACGCAACGGAGGCTGTCGCTTGGAAGGAGGCCGGCTAGGCCGGGCGTGTGTGACGTTACCAGAACCTGCGTATTCTCCTCGATGGCGAGCTCCTTGAGCGCTCGGACGAGTAGTCGTTGGTTTTCGGGATGCTGTGAAGTCTCTGGCTCCTCGATGGCGTATATGACGCTCAGCGCCCCTTTCTCCGTCCGCCGCCGCTCCGCTTCGGCTCGGAAGAAGTTGAGCAGGATGAGGCGGCGCACGCCGCTTCCGCGCTTGTTGATCGGGATGCCGTTGTCACCGATGAGGCCGAACTTGAAGGCATTATTCAACTTCGGGTCTGCCTTGAAGAACGGCTTGAGCTCGCTCGCAAGTCGGCTGTCCATCTCGTTGAGCTTCGAGAGCGTTCGGCTTGCCACGTCCTCTGCCCTTGCGCGTACAGCGTTCTCGATCTTCTTGAGGTCGGCCTCCATTTCCTTCAGGGCTTGCGCAATGGCGAAGCCAAGGGGGTTTTGGACTTCTTCGTCCCCGTCCTGGCTCGCCCGGTCGGAACGGAAGAGGGCGTACATCGGCAGTTGCGGCTTGATTTGCTCCCATACCTTCTTGGCCTCTTCCTTGTCGAGCGGGACGAGCTTGCGCTCCGGGGCCAACGGGTTGCAGGTATCGCGTATGGCCTGCCGCATACTCCCGTTGACCGAGAGGTTTACGGTCGTATCGCTAATGCCCAGCTTCTTGATGCGAGCCTTTAGGTCAGAATTCTTGAGCGAAAGAATGTCGGCCGCGTCCGCATGGGTCGGATGTAGCGCCGCCGCGAAGACGGCCTCTTTCGGCGTCTTCGCCGATGAGTCCCATACCTTGATGATCTCGAGCTCGCCAGCCTCGTTCAGCAGATGTTCGGCAGCGAGTGAGGTGTTGGCCGCCGAATCAAGGACCAGGGCAGCGGGAAGCTCCGTAAACGCGCAGCCGATGCGAATGTCGGCCGCATTTCCGTGCACGCAGGCGTCGCCCTGTTCGGGCTTCCCGTCGTTGAAGAATATCTCGAGGGCTTCCAAGATGGTCGATTTGCCGGCGTCGTTCTTCCCGATAAACGCGGTCAGGTCCTCGTCGATCTCGATCCTTGTTGGCTGGCAGTAGCCACGGAAGTTCTCAAGAATCACTGCTGCAAGTTTCATGGCACCCCCTTATTTATTTGATATTCAGTAGATTACCGGAATATTGACGAAGTGCAATTACTAAAAATGATGCTGCGCCGAGAGACACCCATCGGGAGATCAGGGGAAACGGAAAACTCGGGGCCGGCTTACAACCCTTCATGACTTAACCCGGTTTTGCGTTCCGTTGCACCTGAAACCCCATTGTCTGCGTGAGTTCACCTTGGACCGTTAGCCAAGGACCACCAGAGGACCTAGCCGATCCTATTCGCGACGACAAGGCCAACGGCGACGTCGACGCGACGACAATCCAGGCAATCATTGTTCTTCGACAGAAAAGTTAAAGTATAATGATTCTCATTTAGAGTTACTTCCGTTTATACTATTATGCGTTTGTCTACGAAGTTGTTCCGTTGGCTCCTTACGGTGCTAATGGTCGTTGGATCTGGCCTATCGCTAGCAGAAAATGCTCCATCGACGAGCCAAGACCAAGCCAAGCAGATCTGGCAGCTGCTCGACTACCTCGCCGTAGACTATGGTAAAGCTGTCCAGAATGGACAAATCGCCAGCGTAGACGAATACCGGGAGATGCAGGAATTTGCCCGGGAGGTTTCGCGTCAACTGGAAGGCTTACCGCCGACATCGTCGACAACAACTTTGCGTGACGGGACGGCGGACTTACGCACCTCCATCGCGAACAAGGCCCCGGCCAATGTCGTTGCTGACCAGGCGCGCCAGCTTGCAGATGTTCTATTGCTTGCTTATCCAGTGCAGACCGCGCCAACGAACACACCCGATCTCAAACTTGGAGGGCGGCTCTATGCAAGTCAATGCGCGGGGTGTCACGGCATTACTGGTCGCGCCGATGGTCCGTTAGCATCGCAGCTGAACCCGCCTCCCATCGCATTTGCGGACCACACCCGTGCCCGCGAACGCAGTGCGTTCTCTCTGCAGCAAATTATTACCCACGGCGTTCCTGGGACGTCGATGCCCAGTTTTGCAAAGCTGACGGATGACGATCGCTGGGCACTTGCTTACTTTGTCTCGACGATGTCGTACACCAAGGCCGATCGTGACGCAGGCGCGAAGCTTTGGGCGGGACAGCCTGCACTGCATGCAGCCGTGCCGACACTTGGCGCCTTGAGCCAGAGTTCGGAAGCGGGATTGGCCAAGCATCTGGGAGATAACACAGCGCGCTCCTTGTCGGCCTTCCTGCGCAATTCACCAGAACTCCTGACTGCGACATCTGCAGATTCCTTGGCGCTGGCTAAGGCACACTTGAAGCAAAGCGTTACGGCTCTTAGTGCGGGGAATCGCACGGAGGCATCACGGTTGGCATTGTCCGCGTACCTCGACGGCTTCGAACCTGTCGAACCTGCGCTTGCGGCCAAGAACGCAGAACTGTTTCACGAAGTCGAAACGTTGATGGGGCAGTTCCGCAATGCAGCCGCCGCCGGGAAATTGGAGCAAGCCCGCCAGATCGAGTCTACATTGCAGAATCGATTGGATACCGCCAATGAAGCGCTCACCGGTACCAATGATCCGATGTCGACTTTCCTCGGCGCCTTGACTATTTTGTTGCGAGAAGGACTGGAAGCACTGTTAGTCGTAGTCGCGATGCTTGCCTTTCTCAAGAAAGCGAACCGGAAGGACGCCCTACCCTACGTACACGCCGGTTGGATAACGGCGTTAGCCATGGGTGGATTCACCTGGGCAGTCGCAACCTATCTCGTCAATGTCAGTGGCGCTAGCCGTGAGATGACGGAAGGCTTCTCTGCAATTTTCGCTGCGATCGTACTGTTGGCAGTCGGTATCTGGATGCACCAGAAGAGTCTAGCGGGGCGATGGCAGGCCTATGTTCAGCAAAAGCTGTCAGCAGCATTGAACGGAAAATCGATGCTGATGCTATTTTTGCTGGCGTTTGTGACGGTGTATCGCGAGGTTTTCGAAACAGTTCTGTTCTATGCAGCTTTGTGGACGGAGGAAAACGGGGGTTATCTGCTCGCCGGCCTGGGGTCGGGCATTGCCATTTTGGCTGGCATCGCCGCAATCCTACTGCGTAGCTCAGCCAGGCTCCCAATTAGTAAATTCTTCGCTGCCAGTTCGGCACTTGTCGGTATCCTTGCGGTTGTGTTGATCGGCAAAGGTGCGGCAGCACTGCAAAAGGTCGGCCTGATTCCGGATACACCGGTATCGCTGCCACGCATCGAGGCACTGGGGTTCTACCCGTCACTGCAGCCAATCGCTGCGCAACTGATCATCCTGATGATCATCATTGCCAGTATCGCCTATAACCTGAGGTCACAGCCGCGCCGTGCTTGAGGAAGCGCACAAATCCGCTTACGTACCAAGTTAACGGTAAGTGTAAATCTGCACGCTGCGTGGACTGCCTTGATATAAGCAGATCAATTTGTTTTGCTAGGAACCCGCCGGTCGAATTCACTTAGGCCTGGATAGAATCTGCTGAATAATCGGAATCTTCCCGTCCTTACAGTCGGCAGGAGAAACTTCGACCTTATCATGCAACGCCACGTTTAGGCCCAGAGGGACTATGGCACTCACATGACGGTAACTCCGATAATGCGAGATCTGGACCTCTACAAAATTCCCCGTCGAAAGCTGTTCAGGAGGTAACCCTTTAAGGCATTTTGGTGCATCAGCAATCAGCCGCTGAACTGAATAGATGTCGGTCACGTACCCGGATCTCCCGTCTGGCTTTTTCAAGGGCGGAGAATCCGTACATCCGGCAAGCCCAAATATCCATATTGGCGCCAGGGACAACAAGGCAAATTTTCGTTTCATTTTTTTCTCCTGTTAGGCCTTTATTTCAGCGCAAAGATAGGACGAGCCGGTCCAATTCACCGGAGCGGCGACAACGATCACGCCAAGATAAGAACCTTAGGTGACGTGACACCACCTTCGCGCCACGAGCCCGTCATTACTTCTGTGAGACAGCGGGATCCGCCGGTGCCATCACCGCGTGCGCATCTGCAGGACGAGCGAAACGAGCGCAAAGGGCTGGCAAGACGAAAAGGGTCAGCAGTGTCGCGGAAACCAGTCCGCCGATCACTACCGTGGCCAGCGGTCGCTGGACTTCGGCACCCGCCCCGGTGGCCAATGCCATCGGCACGAACCCGAGAGACGCGACCAGCGCGGTCATCATGACCGGGCGCAGGCGCCTTACCGCCCCCTCGCGTACCGCACGCGGCCACGACATGCGTGTCGCAAGGTCATCGATTGCGCTCACCATCACAAGGCCATTCAGTACCGCCACGCCGGACAGGGCGATGAAGCCCACAGCGGCCGTGATCGAAAATGGCAGGCCTCGCAGCCACAATGCAGCCACACCCCCAACCAGAGCCAGCGGGATTCCTGTGAAGATGATTGCCGTCTTGCGCCACGAGCCGACCGCCGAGTACAGCAGGGTCACGATGAGTGCGAAGCAGAGCGGAACGACGACCGCCAGGCGCGAGCGTGCACGTTCGAGGTTCTCGAACTGCCCACCCCACTCCAGCCAGACCCCTGCCGGAAGCCGCACTTTCGATGCGATGCGCGCCTGCGCCTCCTGCACGACGCCGGCGATGTCGCGGCCACGCACGTTGGCCTGGACGACCACGCGGCGCTTGCCGTTCTCGCGGCTGATCTGGTTGGGTCCCTTGGCCGTCACCAGCGACGCGACCGCACCGAGCGGAACAAAGCCGCCCGCCGGTGTCGGAATCGGCAGCTGACGCAACGAGTTCAGGTCCTGCCTCGCTGCATCCGGAAGTCTTACGACGACCTCGAAGCGCCGGTCGCCTTCGTACACCACACCAGCATCCCGCCCGGCGAGCGCCGCCGCCAGCGTGCCGTACACGTCCTGGGCGCTCAGGCCGACCCGGGCCATGGCGTCCCGGTCCAGCCGTGCATCCAGCAGCGGAAGGCCGGAGACCTGTTCGACGCGCACATCGGCCGCTCCTTCCGTCGCCCTTAACTGGGCGGCGATATGCTCGGCGGTTTGCGTCATCGTCGCGAAGTCGTCACCGTACACCTTGATGGCGATGTCGCCTCGGACGCCTGCCAGAAGTTCATTGAAGCGCATCTGGATGGGCTGTGTCAGCTCATAAGTCTGGCCCGGCAGGCTTGCTACGGCATGTTCGATCTTCTCGACCAGCTCAGCCTTCGGCATGCGCGGGTTCGGCCATTCCGATCGATCCTTCAGGATGATGAAGGTGTCGGTGGCGTTCGACGGCATCGGATCGGAGGCCAGTTCGGCGGTCCCGGTTCGCGAAAAGACCAGTTTGACCTCGGGGAGCTTCGCGACCGTCTTCTCGATCGCAAACTGCATCGACTGGCTCTGGTCCACCGATGTGCCGGGTATACGCCAGGCTTGCAGCAGGACGTCTTTTTCGTCCAGCGTCGGAAGGAATTCCTGCCCGAGAGCCGTGAACAGCAGCAGGGCCAGCCCGAACGCGCCAATGCCGACGCCACCAGTCAGTCTCGGCCGGGCCAGGGCACGATCCAGTGTGGATGCGTACCGCGATGTCACCGCGGCCACGAACCGGTTTTCCCGCTCTTCGACCTTTTTGGACAGCCATAGCGCGATGACGGCCGGTACAAAGGTCAGAGACAGCACGAATGCAAACGCGAGCGCCAGGATGACGGTCACAGCCATGGGCATGAACATCCGGCCTTCGACACCCTGGAAGGTCAGCAAGGGGACGTACACCAGCATGATGATGGCTTGGCCGTAGACGCTGGGGCGGATCATTTCACGTGCAGCGACCGCGACCGTCTCCAGCCGCTCGGCTTTGTTCAGCACGCGGCCGGCTTGATGCTGCTGCTCGGACAGGCGCCGCAGGGCATTCTCGACAATAATGACGGCGCCGTCGACGATCAGCCCGAAGTCGAGCGCGCCGAGGCTCATGAGGTTCGCGGTCACGCCGGCGCGCAGCATGCCCATCGAAGTTAGCAGCATAGTCACCGGAATAACCGCCGCCGCAATCAGCGCCGCGCGGATATTGCCGAGCAATGCGAACAGCACCGCAATGACCAGCAGCGCACCTTCGGCAAGGTTGGTCGCGACGGTCTTGATCGTGGCGTCCACTAGCCGGGTTCGATCGAGAACCGGCCTGACGACCACGTCGGGCGGCAAGGACCGGGCGATCTCCTTGAGACGCACGTCGACTCCGGCGGCGACCGTACGGCTGTTTTCCCCAATGCGCATCACTGCGGTTCCGATCACGACCTCCCGGCCCGCCTCTGACGCGGAGCCAAAGCGTAGTGCATGGCCGACACCGACTTGCGCGATTTGGGAAGCCAGAAT
>CBFGOU010000173.1:0-8527 GCA_965650445.1 uncultured Oxalobacteraceae bacterium
AGAACTTGTTGACATCGACGCGCTGGCCGAACACCACCATCGCCAGCGCCGTGGCAAGAAAGGCCCACCACAGGAACGGCAGGCACAGCAAGGCGAGCTTGAGTTCGGCGCACAGCGCCGCCACGTGCTGGTCGACATAGCCCGGCAAGGACGCGGGATACAGCGCCCCGGGCAGCGGTCCGCCGAAGGCTTGCGCGGCCTTGGCCAGCGCCAGGTCGAGGAGGAAGGCGGCGGCCACGATGAAGCCGATCATGCCCACGATTGCTGCTGCGTTGGCGACCGACATCATGCTCCAGCGCGCTGGCGGCGGCGCGCTGCTCTTGCGCGGCCCCAGCCACACCAGCAGCAGGCTGCCGAGCCAGCCGGTGCTGAACAGGCCGCGCAGCCAGGTGCTGTTCCACGCCGTGGCGGCCAGGGCGGGCACGTAAAAGGCGCACAGGTTGACCAGAAACAGCAGTGCACCGGCGCTTATAAACAGCGCGTTCATGCGGCTCCACCATTCGCGCGAGCGTTCGTAGAACACCCGCCCCACCAGGCCGACGAAGATCCATCCGGCCAGCCCCGCCACCACCAGGATGGCGGCCGGACCGAGCGTGAACGAGGCCACCGCGCCGCCCACGCTGCCGTCGTACGGGAAGGCGCGGTGCATGGCCCACAGCGCACCGCCGCCGCAGGCAAGCGCGACGGCCAGGGCTTGCACATAGACCCATAATTCGCGCGCCAGCTGCCAGCGCGACGGCCGCTCGCGCCCGGCCTGGCCGGGTTGCCGGCGCAGTTCGGCGGTCAGCCACAGCGCGGTGACCACCGCAATCAGGATGCCGCCCATGATCAGCATGGGTGGCTCGAACGGCGGCTGGCCTTCGCCGCGCGCGAACAGCCACGCGCTGGCGGCCGTGGCGGCGAGCACGCCCGGCAGCACCACCGTCCAGGCCACCCCGCTTGAACTGGCGAGCCAGCGGCTGCCCTCGCCTGGCCTGCGCAGCCGCATCAGATTGGCCATCATCACGCCCGGCAACAGGCCGCAGCCAAGCACGACTGCGGTGTAGCCGAGCCACTCGGCGCGCGCATTGATGCTGTCGAGCAGGTGCAGCAGCACCAGCCGCGGCAGCATGACGACGACCGCGAACACCAGGAACACCACGATGAGGGTCAGCACCACGTTGCGCATCCAGATGCTCATCACGGTCAGCGCGTCGCTGGAGAACAGGCCCACGCGCGGCGTGAGGTAGTTGCTGTAGCGCCGCAGCCATTGAAGGGGCGCCGCTTCCGCGCTGACAGGCTCGGCGCCGGCGCTGGCGCTGGCACGGCCCAGCTCTTCCTGGACCGTCTTGAGGCCGAAGCGGTAGATCCATGCGCTCATCCAGGCGCCGATGTAGCCGCCGCCGGAAACGGTGGAGAGGTAATCGAACGAAGCCAGGCGCCGGCGCGCCGCCAGCGCTTGCAGCACACCCAGGCTGAAGGTGGCGCTGCGGATGCCGCCACCGGACAGGGCCAGGCCGATCGGCTCGGGGGCGGCACCGGCCAGCTGCTGGCCTTGTGCCGGCTGTTCCGCCGCCTTGACCGCGCTGAATTCCACGGCCTGGCCGTGTGCTCCCAGAGTCACCATCCACGCCTCCTCGCTGATCGACACCGCATGACGATTATGCGCGGGGATGGACTGCGCCCGAGTTTATTTTTTATGCACGTTGCATGAATCGCACGATTTGGCGGGGTGGCCGGCGTCGAACAAGTCCCAGCAGCGCGAGCGCCGACAACACGCTCAGCAAAGTGGCGGGCTCGGGCACATCAGCGGCCGCGGCCACCAGCGAACCGGCGGTCACGCGACGATACGTGCCGCAATTGTTGCAGTCATAGGTGCTCCCGGTATTTAGCAAATGACTGCCGCCGGCGTCAGTAAATGGATCGATGAGGGAGAAATTGAATACCCGGTGGCCATCGAAGCGCATGAGGATAAAGTTGTTGGGGCCTGCGCCACCGCCCGTGTAAAGGCCGCTGTTGGAGGTGTCATAGGTGAATGCCGGCAAGAGTCCGGCCAGCGTCACCACGCTGAAATTACTGCCGACATGGGTCACCGCGTCGTACATCAGGGAACCGGTGGCCGCGGTACCGTCGGAAAAGGTGACGCCGCTGAGGTTGTAGAGGATGGGCACGGCCTGGGCCGGGAGTGCGGCGGCCAGCAGAATGGCGCCGGCAACGATGGACGTTTTGAATGTTCGCATGCGGTTTTCCCCTTGAGTGTGGACACGATGAGCACTTGCGTATTCATCATATTTGCAAGGCCGCCAAGCCAACGCGCATTTTGTATGCGCGTTGCAATAAAAACACGATTTCAACGTTGTGCGGTGTGCAACTCCATGGTGGCCTGCTCGAACTTGCCTTCAATGGCCAGCGGCAGCACGCGCAAGCTCTTGTCGATGGCTTCTTCGATCAGCACCTGCTCGTCCTTGCGTGGACGGTGCAGCACGAAATCGGCCACCGCCTGCTGCAGCCCCAGGGTGCGCGGATGGCCGATGCCGAGCCGCAAACGCCAGTAATCCTGGGTGCCCAGTGCCGAGGTGATGTCTTTGAGGCCGTTGTGGCCCCCCGAGGAACCGCCCTTCTTCAGGCGCGCGATGCCGGGTGCGAGATCGAGTTCGTCGTGCACGACCAGCACTTCATCGGGCGTGATCTTGTAGAAGCGCGCGAGAGCGCCGACCGACTGGCCGGAACGGTTCATGAACGTGAGCGGTTCGAGCAGGTACAACTCCTTGCCGCCGAGCGAACTCTTGGCCAGATTGGCCTGGAAGCGCGATTCGCGCTGCAGGCGGCAGCCGGGCAGGCTGTTGGCGAGGTTGTCGACCAGCCAGAAGCCTGCATTGTGGCGGGTGAGTTCGTATTCGGGGCCGGGGTTGCCGAGGCCGACGATCAGGCGAATGGGCATGGTGCGTGCAGGTGGAAGATGAGATCAGCCCGCTAGTATAGCCGGGAAGCGCGGGCGTTAAAAAACCCGCCGGGTTGCCCCAGGCGGGTTGTCGATCGCACAGCGCCCGCAGGCGCCGGGCAATGATTACTTCTTGCCTTTTTTGGCAGGGGCAGCTGCTGGCGCTTCAGCGGCGGCGTCAGCCGATGCCTGGCCGGCAGGTACCGAAGCGGTGGCAACGGTCTTGTTCGAACCGTGGGTCACGGCGCTCACGCCTGCTGGCAGGCTCAGATCGGCAACGTGGATCGAGTGGCCAACGTCGATGTTCGACAGGTCGACGGTGATGAACTCTGGCAGGTCGGCCGGGTTGCACGACACTTCCAGCTCGCTCAGCACGTGCGACACGACGGCGCCGTGCAGCTTGACCGCTGGCGACACGTCGGCGTTCACGAAGTGCAGGGCGATCTTCTTGTGCACCTTGCTGTTGGCGTCGACGCGCTGGAAGTCAGCGTGCAGAACCAGTTGCTTGTATGCGTGCATCTGGAAGTCGCGCAGCAGCACTTGCTGGCTCTTGCCGTCGATTTCCAGGTCCAGGATCGAGCTGTGGAAGGCTTCTTTCTTGAGAGCGTGGAACAGGGCGTTGCCGTCCAGTGCGATCAGCACAGGGGCTTCGGCGCCACCGTAGATGATGCCTGGGGTTTGGCCCGAATTACGCAGGCGGCGGCTCGCTCCGGACCCCTGCAGATTACGGTTGAATGCGATAACTTTCATGTGAAACTCCAAAAAATGCGGGGCTGAACTGCCCTGCGGTATAAAGCTCCCCGCGACCAGGGAGCTTTGCGATTGGGCACAGCTGCGCGCCCAAGAATTTAAGACAACGGCGCGCTGACCGGAAAACAGTCAGCGCGCCGCGTAAAACAGTTCGGCTTGAGGCCGGCTTAGTCGATAAACAGCGACATCACCGAATCGCCCTTGCTGATGCGCTTGAAGGTTTCGGCCAGCAGCGGCGCGCAGGTCAGTTGGCGAATCTTGCCGCAGGCGGCGCCGGCGGCGGACAGCGGAATGGTATCGGTCACCACCAGTTCGTCGAGCGGCGAGGCGGCGATACGGTCGATGGCAGGACCCGACAGCACCGGGTGCGTGCAATACGCCACCACCTTCTTGGCGCCGCGCTCTTTGAGCACTTCGGCGGCCTTGGTCAGGGTGCCGGCGGTGTCGACCATGTCGTCCATGATGACGCAGTTGCGCCCTTCGACTTCACCGATGATGTTCATCACTTCCGACACATTGGCCTTCGGACGGCGCTTGTCGATGATGGCCAGGTCGCAGCCCAGGCGCTTGGCCAGTGCGCGTGCGCGCACCACGCCGCCGACGTCGGGCGACACGACCAGCAGGTCGTCGTAGTTGCGCTTTTGCAGGTCGCCCAGCAGGATCGGCGAAGCGTAGATATTGTCCACCGGGATGTCGAAGAAGCCCTGGATCTGGTCGGCGTGCAGGTCCATGATCAGGACGCGCTCGACGCCGGCTTTTTCCAGCATGTTGGCGATGACTTTGGCGGAGATGGCAACCCGGGCCGAACGCGGACGGCGGTCCTGGCGGGCGTAACCGAAGTAAGGAATGGCGGCGGTGATGCGGCCTGCGGAAGCGCGCTTGAGCGCGTCGACCATCAGGATGATTTCCATCAGGCTGTCGTTGGTCGGTGCGCAGGTCGATTGCAGCACGAACACGTCTTTACCGCGCACATTCTCGTTGATCTCGACCATGACTTCGCCGTCCGAAAATTTCGAGACGACAGCTTTGCCGAGCGGAATGCCGAGGTTTTTTGCGACTCCTTCTGCCAACGCCGGATTAGCGTTGCCGGTAAAAACCATCAGGTTTTCGTAAGCCATGGGAGTCCCAGAGGTAAGCGTTGATTTACTTGAAAGGCATCAGCCGACACGCCAGCTGACGCTATGCTAACAGGATGACTCGCGAGAGCGAGGCCACCGCGCTTGCCTGCTGGACGCGTTGTCGCATCGACAGACCAGGCAAAACGAATGGCAGGGGAACAAGGATTCGAACCTTGGTATGCTGGAATCAAAATCCAGTGCCTTAACCAGCTTGGCGATTCCCCTACACAACTTGCTGCTTGCCGTCGCATTTAACGCATTTTATCGTCAAACCCAACAACAGGCCAAATTCTATTCTATAACGCTATCGGCTTGCAAGGCCGCTTTGAGCGGGTGGCGCGCCAGCGCTGCTGCTTTCCAGGCGACCCATGCGGCGGGTACTTTCGACAGTACCGCATCGGCCTCGCTTTCGCTGGAAAACGCGCAAAACACGCACGCTCCTGAGCCAGTCATCCTGGCGTCACCGTAGTGCCCCAGCCACTCGACCACCTCGGCTACCGGCGGGAATAAACGGGTCGCTACTGCTTGCAAGTCGTTCTTGCCAAACTCCCGCAAGCCTGTTCGACTGACGAGGTGTCTGGAAAAGTCCGCTATTGTGACGGGTTCCGTATCCCTTGTCAAATGCGCAGACGTAAAAATCGCGGCGGTCGGCACCGCCACTCCCGGTTCGATCACCACATACCAGCAGGCCGGGGTAGCCACCGGTACCAGGCGCTCGCCCACGCCTTCGGCAAAGGCGTTCTCGCCGAAAATAAAAAACGGGATATCCGCCCCCAGCGGCAGGGCCAGCGCCATCAGTTCCTCATCGGAGAGGCCGGCTTGCCACAGGTGGTTGGCGGCCATCAGCGCGGTGGCCGCATCCGACGAACCGCCGCCCAGTCCGCCGCCCATCGGCAAGCGCTTGACGATGGCCACGTCGATGCCGGGTGCGGCGCGGCCATGGCGGCGCGCGTACTCGGCGGCCAGCAAGTGCAGTGCGCGCACGATCAGGTCTTGCTGCTCGGGTACGCCGGGCACGTCGGTGACGCGGCGGATCAGGCCGTCGCTGCGCAGGTCGACATCGAGCGTGTCGCCGTGGCCGATCAGCTGGAACACCGTTTGCAGCAGGTGGTAGCCATCGGCGCGGCGGCCGTTGACGTGCAAGAACAGATTGAGTTTGGCCGGCGCCATGCAGCCGTGCAGCGAGGTGCGTGCCATGCTCAAGCCCGGGTATCGATGACGATGCGAATGGCCAGTTCACCGTTGTCGAGGGTGGCCGGACGGGTGGCGTCGATGCGCTTGGGCTGCGGCCTGGCGGCCTTGTCGTCCTGCCAGCTCACGAACACCAGGCGCCAGCCGTCGGCGGTGGTGACGGTATTGTTGGCCGGCGAGGCAACAAAGTGCTGGCCGCCGGCGGCGCTGGCGTAGCCCTGCAGCCAGTCGCGCAGGCCCGAGACCGGCAATTGCCAGCCCAGCGTCTGCGCGGTCAGGGTGTCGATGTCGGCGGCGGTGCGCGGGGCCTTGTCGGTCTGGGTCAGCGTGGCCGAGCCCGGCGTGACGCTGATGGTGGCCAGGGTCTGGCCCAGCGGCGAGGCCAGCGCCACGTTTACCGCGCGCGGCGTCTGCGCCCAGCTGAATTTGCCGGACAGGGATTCCGGCTGGCCGTTCTTTTCGTAGTTGACGCTGATGCGCCCGGACAGCTCGATACTGTCGCGATAGTCGGCCACGGTGGCGGTGGACAGGCTGCCGGTACTGGCGCAGGCGGTCAGCAGGATGGCAAGCGTGGCGGCGCCGGCAAGGCGCAGGGTGGTTGGTGTCGGCATTGTGTCGATTCGTGGTGTGTCGTCCTCGCCAAAGCGGCGGAGCCATAGCCGCTCAGCATGGGGCCGTCGCTTTCGCGGGGACGACAAGTCATAGATTCAGGTTCAGGCGTGTCAGCGTGCTCTTGAGCGTGTCATTCTGCGGGTCCTTGGCGCGCGCCTGGCGCAGCAGCTTTTGCGCGTCCGCCTTCAAGCCCTTTTGCCACAGCACTTCACCCAGGTGCACGGCGATCTCGACGTCGTTGCGCAGCGCGTAGGCGCGGCGCAGGTGCTTTTCGGCGTCGTCCAGGTTGCCCATGCGGTATTGAACCCAGCCCATGCTGTCCATGATAAACGGATCGTCCGGCGCCATCTGCAGCGCGCGCGTGACCAGCGCCAGCGCTTCGTCCAGGCGCACATTGCGTTCGGCCAGCGAGTAGCCCAGCGCGTTGTAGGCGTGGTGGTTGTCGGGCGCCTGCACCATCACTTCGCGCAAGGTCGCTTCCATGACGTCCAGGTGGCCGGTCTTTTCGGCGATCAGCGCGTAGTCGTACAGCAGGTCGGCATTGGCCGGGAAGCGCCGCGCGCCCTCGCGCAACAGCGCGTACGCTTCGTCGGCACGGCCGGCGTCGCGCAGCAGTTGCGCGTCGGCCATGACAACCTGCGCCTGCGAGGACGGTTCGGCGGGATTGAGCGCGGCCAGGAAGGCGCGCGCACCGGCCACGTCGCCGCCCTTGGCCATGAGTTCGGCGCGCTTGAGCTGGGCAGTGAACCAGGCCGCCGGTTCCTCGTCCTCGACCTTTTCGAGCCATTCGCGCGCCGCTGTCAGGTCGCCGCGCTCCTCGGCCAGCTGGGCCAGGATCATCAGCACCTTGCCGGGGTCGCGCTCGTCGTTCGGATTTTCTTCGAGCACCTTCACGAAGTGCATGAAGTACTGCTCGGCCCCGCGCGGATCGTTCAGCTGCATCGACATGATGCCCAGCGCGTACAGCGTACCGAGGTTGTCGGGCGTCTCCTTGAGGATGGTCTGGAACTGCTTGCGCGCCTGCTCGTACTGCTTCTGCCCGACCAGCACGCGCGCATGGGCGGCGCGTACTTCGTGCGCGCCGGGATGGTCGGCCAGGAAGGCGCCAAGCAGGCGCGCCACTTCATCCTGATCGGGCAATACCTGCGCCAGGGTCAGGATGGCCAGTTCGGAAGCGGGCTTGAGCGCCAGCGCGGTGCGCGCTTCGCGCTGGGCGGTCTCCAGCGCGTTGCGGGCGTACGCATCCTGGGCCAGCACCACGTGCGCCTCGACCGTGTCGAGATACGGGGCCAGCAGCTTTTGCAGCAAGGCGCCGGCCACCTCGCGGTCCTTGGCGCGGGACAGTACTTGCTGAATCTGAAACATCACCAGGCCGCGCGCTGCCGGCGCCGATTCCTCCAGGCGCTGGCGCAACAGCCGTTCCACATCGTCGAGCTTGTCGGCCATGACGGCGAAGCCCAGGTAATATTCCATCGCCTCGTCGGAATCGGGCGCCAGCTCGCGCCACAGCGCGATGGCGGCGATGGCTTCGGTGCTGTGGCGCGCGCCCAGCGCCACTTCGGCCGCGCGCCGGGCCAGGCGCGGATCGCGGGTCTGCTGCGCCACGCTCATCAAGGTGACGTAGGGACTTTCCCACTTGCCCTCCTTGACCTCCAGCTCGGCCTTCATCAGCTTGTACAGCAGATCGGGCGTCAGGGCCACGTTGGGCAGCTTTTCGTCGGGGGCGGCCGGCTCCGGCGCTTCGGCGCTGTCGGCATCGTCGGCCATCGACACGGCAAGCGGGGCTGCCGGCACGACGGCAGCCCCGGGACGCGGCGCGGTAGCGCACCCGGCCATCAGGGCGGAGAGGGTTACAATGACGAAAGCGTTTTTCAAGGCAATTCCAGAATGACAGCAATGAGTTCCGATTCTACGCCGAAGGCTGCGTTCGCGTGCG
>CBFGOU010000174.1:0-8487 GCA_965650445.1 uncultured Oxalobacteraceae bacterium
TGCGGTGACGGCACCAACGACGCGCCGGCGCTCGCACAGGCCGACGTCGCCGTGGCCATGAATACTGGCACGCAGGCCGCGAAGGAAGCGGGCAACATGGTCGACCTCGATTCGAATCCGACCAAGCTGCTCGAGATCGTGGAGATCGGCAAACAGATGCTGATGACGCGCGGCTCCTTGACCACGTTTTCGATCGCCAACGATATCGCCAAATATTTTTCCATCATTCCGGCCGCCTTCGTCGGCACCTATCCGCAGTTGAAAGCGCTCGACATCATGCAGCTGAGCAGCCCGAATTCGGCGATCATGTCGGCGGTCGTCTTCAACGCCCTGATCATCATCGCCTTGATCCCGCTGGCCCTGAAGGGCGTGCCATACCGGCCCGTCGGCGCCGCCGCACTGCTGCGCAGAAATATTCTGATTTACGGCGTCGGCGGCATCGCGCTTCCGTTTGTCGGCATCAAGCTGATCGACATGGTCCTGGCGGCCATGCACCTGGTTTAAAGGAGACCTGAGATGAAATCCACACTGCGCCCCGCGCTCGTGCTGTTCGCCGCACTGACCCTGCTGGTGGGCGTACTGTATCCGCTGGCCGTGACCGGGATCGGCAAGCTGGCCTTCGCCGGCCGGGCCGATGGCAGCCTGATCGTACGCGGCGGCAAGGCCGTTGGCTCGAGCCTGATCGGGCAGGCCTTTACCGCGCCCCGTTACTTCTGGGGCCGCCCCTCGGCCACCGGGCCAATGGCCAACAATGCCGCCGGCAGTTCCGGCTCCAATCAGGGCCCCCTCAATCCGGCCCTGATCGATGCGGTGAAGGCGCGCATCGCCGCCCTGCAAGCGGCCGACCCGTCCAACAAGGCGGCGATCCCGGTCGACCTGGTGACGGCGTCGGCCAGTGGCCTTGACCCCGAGATCAGTGTGGCCGGTGCGCGCTACCAGGCAGCGCGCGTGGCCGCTGCGCGCCATCTGCCGCAGGCCCGGGTCGAAACACTGATCAATGAGTACACGGTCGAGCCGGCTTTGGGCTTTTTGGGTGAGGCACGCGTCAATGTGCTTAAATTGAATTTGGCCCTGGACGCCGAACCGGCGCCGCAACGCTAAGCTGCAAGGACATCGCCACCCATGCTTCCCAATGAGGTACAACGCCCCGACCCCGATGCGCTGCTGGCGCAGGTGCTGTCGCAGGAGCGCAATGCGGCGCGCGGCAAGCTGCGTATTTACTTCGGGGCCTCGGCGGGCGTGGGCAAGACCTACGCCATGCTGGCGGCCGCGCGCAAACTGCGCGCCGAAGGCCGGCCGGTCCTGGTGGGTGTGCTGGAGACGCATGGGCGGGCCGAAACAGCGGCCATGCTCGACGGGCTTGATGCGTTGCCGCGGAAGCGCATCGCCTACCGCGGCAAGACGCTCACCGAATTCGATCTGGACGCGGCACTGGAGCGGCATCCTGAACTGATTCTGGTCGACGAACTGGCCCATTCCAACGCCCCCGGTTCGCGCCATCCCAAGCGCTGGCAGGACGTGGAGGAATTGCTGGACGCCGGCATTGACGTCTTTAGCACCGTCAATGTTCAGCACCTGGAGAGCCTGAACGACGTGGTTGGCGCAATTACCGGAGTGCGGGTCGCTGAAACGGTGCCGGACACGGTATTCGACGCCGCCGACGAAGTCGTGATGGTCGACATCCCCGCCGATGAATTGCTCACGCGTCTAAAAACCGGCAAGGTGTACCAGGAACAACAAGCCGACCGCGCCTCCAAGAATTTCTTCCGCAAGGGCAATCTGATCGCCTTGCGCGAGCTCGCCTTGCGGCGCACAGCCGACCGCATCGAAGACGACGTGCGCGCCTATCGGGTGGAAAAATCGATCGACACGGTCTGGAAAACCGGCGGCGCTTTGCTTGCCTGCGTCGGCCCGCGTGCCGGCGAACATGTAGTTCGCAGCACGGCCCGCCTGGCCGGACAGCTTGGCGTCGACTGGCATGCGGTCTACGTCGAGACCCCGTCGCTGCAGCGCCTGCCGGCGCAACGGCGCGAACAGATTCTGGTCACGCTGCGCCTGGCCGAGAAGCTCGGGGCAAGTACCGAAGTATTGGCGGGCGGCGATATCGCCGAAGCCATTGTCGGCTATGCACGCGACCATAACCTGTCCAAGATCGTGATGGCGCGCGCCCATACCAACTGGCCGTGGCGCGCCCCGCACATCCGGCGCATTGCTGCCAAAGCGCCGGACATTGATGTGGTGGAAATCGGCGACGCCGGCGGCGCCAAGGCCGGCGGACCGCTCGCGCGCAACGGCGAGGAGGCGCTGGCCGGCGCGCTCGTCAACGGGAAGCGCCGGATCTGGGCGTATGCCATCGCGGCGGCCAGCAGTCTCGCCGCCGCGCTGATTCTGACACCCCTGTTGCCCACGCTTGACCTGGCAAACATCGCCATGCTCTTCCTGCTGGTGGTGGTGCTGGTGGCGTTCAAGTTCGGACGCGGGCCATCGGTGATGGCGACCTGCGTCAGCGTGGGCTGTTTCGACTTCTTCTTTGTGCCACCGCGCTTTACCTTCGCGGTGGCCGACCTGCAATACCTGGTGACATTCGGCGTCATGCTGGTGGTCGGCCTGATTACCGGGCACCTGACCGCTGGCCTGCGATTTCAGGCGCAAGTGGCGGCACACCGGGAACGGCGCTCGCGCGCGCTGTACGAGTTCGCCCGCGAACTGTCCGGAGCGCTGCAGCCGGAACAGGTCTTCGATACGACCGGCGATTTTATTCAGCGCACTTTCCGCGCCCGCGCCATGCTGCTGCTCCCGGATCAGGATGGGCACTTGCAGGCGCCTTCCAGCGACAGCGGGCTGGTTCAGCCGGATGTGGGAATCGCCCAGTGGGCATTCGACCACGCGGAAAGCGCGGGAATGGGTACCGATACCCTGCCGGCAAGCCCATTTTTCTATTTGCCGCTCGTGGCCCCCATGCGCACCCGCGGTGTCCTGGCGATCGAACCCGAACACCAGCGCTGGATCCTGATTCCCGAGCAGCGTACCCAGCTCGACACTTTCGCCGCGCTGGCGGCAATCGCGCTCGAACGCGTGCACTATATCGAGGTGGCACAAAACGCCTTGCTGAGTATGGAATCGGAACGCCTGCGCAATTCCTTGCTGGCAGCCTTGTCGCACGACCTGCGTACGCCATTGACGTTGCTGGTGGGACTGTCCGAATCGCTGGTACGCGCCAAACCGCCGCTACCGCAAGGTCACACCGATACCGCGCAAGTGTTGCATAACGAGGCGCTGCGCATGCATGCCCTGGTTGCCAATCTGCTCGACATGGCGCGCATTCAGAGCGGCGAGGTCAAACTCGACATGCAATGGCAGGCGCCCGAGGAAGTCATCGGCACTTCGCTCAACCTGTGCGCCGCGCAGCTGCGCGAACACGTCGTCAGCACCGGCATGCCGGCGGATATGCCGCTGGTGCGCTTCGATGCCGTGCTGATCGAACGTGTCCTGTGCAACCTGCTCGAGAACGCGGCGAAGTACACGCCTGCCGGCTCCATGATCGACGTGTCGGCAACTATCCACGGCGCCTGGTTGAGCCTGACGGTGTCCGACGACGGTCCCGGCGTGCCGCATGGGCTGGAGCAAGCCATCTTCGAGAAATTTACCCGCGGCGAACGCGAGTCGGCCATGCCGGGAGTGGGCCTGGGACTAGCAATCTGCCGCGCCATTGTCGAGGCCCACGGGGGCAAGATCAGTGCCGGGAGGTCGGACATGGGCGGGGCCGCTTTCGTCGTGACGCTTCCTTTGGGCCAGCCGCCGGCCGGACCGGAAATCGAAATTGAGACCCTGAACGCCGAATGAACAAGATCAATCCGACAGCCTTGCTGGTGGAAGACGAGCCGCAGATCCGCCGTTTCGTGCGTACCTCGCTGGAAGAGGTGGGCTGGCAGGTGCATGAAGCGGAGACCATGCAGCGCGGCCTGATCGAAGCTGGCACGCGCACCCCGGACCTGATCGTTCTCGACCTCGGTTTGCCCGATGGCGACGGCATCAATTTCATCATTGAACTTCGTAAGTGGTCTCCCGTCCCGGTCATCGTCCTGTCGGCGCGCGCGAGAGAGGCGGACAAGGTAAGTGCGCTCGACGCCGGGGCCGATGACTATCTGACCAAACCTTTCGGCGTGGATGAGTTGCACGCCCGTGCGCGCGCGACATTACGCCGTCAGCGCAACCCCGGCGCCGACAGCGATGGTGTGATTCGGTTCGGCAACGTCGCGGTCGACATGAAGAACAGGCTGGTGACTAAAGCCGGTGAGAAAGTGCATTTGACGCCGATCGAGTACAAGCTCCTGGCGGTGATGGTCAGTAACGCCGGTCGGGTCGTCACCAATCCGCAACTGCTGCTGGCAGTATGGGGGCCGTCCCATGTGGATGACGCACACTACCTGCGCATCTACATGGGGCATTTGCGGCACAAGCTGGAGGACAATCCGACCCAGCCGAAATTTTTCCTGACCGAGACGGCCGTAGGATACCGCTTATTGACGACCGGCTAGTATCGGCGGAGTTCATGACATGCTGCTTCTGTCGCTGCGAGTGCATGCTTTCTGCTCGAGACGCGCTGATCGGATTTGGCCGTTGGCGCAGCACCGTTCGCCACCAACGCGAGCAGCCCGATCGCGTCGGTCGTTGGTGAGGTCTTCGGTGACCTGTTCGAGATGAGTGATCGTCATGACGGCATGCCGGACATCGGCGGCAGCCCCTGAGGATCGTTCTGGCCTGAAGCTGGCACCGATAGCGTCAGGTTGCCGGCGGCGGCAATGCGCGCAGAAGATGCCGGTGTAAAGCTGATCGGCAACGCCTTTGGCATGCATGCGCACGCTGAGTTCATGCTCGTGTGAGCCGTATCGGATGCCGGCGACCGAGGCTGTACGAATACTCAACCGTGAGGGCAAAGGTGGCTGAACGCGGCGGGGCGTAAATCCTTAAAAACCAATGGCTTGCGTCAATTTGCAGCAATTTTTACACGAATCCCGGCCGACCCTCAATCAATGTCATTCCGCTTATCCACGACGTTGGTGCAGCGCTTTGTGGATACTCCCTCATAAAATTCTCCTTCCAGCCAACAGGGCTGGCTGAAGAAGAATATGCAAACTAGAACAGACTACAAGTTCGCCGCGCACGTGGCCAAGCACCTTCCAACGAGAACTCGAATTCTGGAATCCTTTTTTAAATCATCAACTTAACTTCGCTTTGGCGAAAAAACACGAATCCCGGCCGCACCTCCACTTCATCCATAGCCGTTGGCGGATCGGAATTGCAAGGGAGTGCACCCAACCATGTTTCGGAAGAATTTGCTGAAATGCGTTGCTTCTTTGAATCCAAGCTTGTCGGCTATGACGCCAACGGGGCAATCGGTGTGAATGAGTAGACGCTTGGCCTCCAGACCTAGCCGCCTTGAAATGAATTGCTTGGCGCTGATGCCCTCGACTTCGAGCACCGCACGCGTCAGGCTCCTTTCGGTGCAGCCAATTTCGGCGGCGTAAATGTTGATGCTTTTCCACTCGGCGACATGCTGCTCAACCAGATCCCTGAAAAGATAGAAGCGCTTGAGTGCCGGCCCCCTGTGCTGTTCGTCCAGGTGTTTGTGGCCGTAGGCCACGATGAGCCAGGACACCAGCGCATACATCGCGTGGCGCAGATGCGCCTGAACGTTCTTGATCCATTCTGTAGCCTTACCCGTACCTAGCTGCACTGGCCCTAGGCAGCCCGGGGCGAGAAGTGCGACATCCTCCCGCATCCACTGGATGGTGGTTGTTGCGCGCTCCAGGCCATAGGCATCGATTTGGAGGAACTCCGGCAAACGCTTAATATCGAGTTCCGTACTAAGGCTTTCGCGCGATGACGCGGGCCGGAGAAACTCAGGGCGCATCAGCAATATCCAGCCGTCCCAATCCTCTCGTTCTCCGAAGTTGTGGACCTGTCCGGGGCGAACCACGAGTAGGCTCCCGGCCTGGCTGGAGCGCGGCTCAAAATCCAGCAATTGGGTGCATTGTCCCTCGGTCACCAGGATTAGCATGTAGAACGTATAGCCATACGTTCGGCGCATTCCTTCCCGGCTGGTTCTCTGGCGCAGCTCCGAAACCCGAAAAGTCTCCAAATCATAAGGGTACGAACCTTCGGGCTGGTAGTGGACTTTCTGAACATTTCTTGTGAATTTATTCATTTTTACTTCTACCCGCTTTCGGCAAACTCAAACGCTATCATTGTATGCGCTGTCCGAAAAGTGTCACATTTAATCCGTATTTCGCCTTTATTCGGCGACACTATTGCGTTAACCTGTCATTTTCATTCCAGGGAGCCCTTACGATGAACAGCAACCTTCAGACCATCAGTCAGGAAGCGCTCGAATTGGAGCGAGCCGGTGACCTGGCCGTTCTGAGCTACAACCTGGGGACCTATGTTGCGGCCGAGCACGGTGGCGAGAAACTGCTTCGCGCCTGGAACGCGACAGAGGTCTACCGCAGGATTGCCGGTGCTTGGCGCATCGTGCATTCGAACTGGGCCATCACGCAGTCCATGACGACGGCCTCGGTCTCCTGAACGCAGAATCGGCTGCGTGTCGCACTGAATGCGGAACCAACCGATTGGGAGAGGCCGCATGGACGTAGGCGCACTATTCGATTGGGCCGACAAGGCCGCCCGGCCGCGCCCTGGGGTACGCGTTGATGACTCGTTCGGCGCAGACTGGCACGCCTACAAGGTGGGTGGTCGGGTCTTCATGCTGGCCAGTAGCGCGCCGGGGAATGATGTGCGGGTGATCGTCAAGGTCGACCCGATTCGGTCGGAAGTGCTGCGCCTGCAGTATCCGGACATCACTGCGGGCGGCCATCGACTGAGCAAACGCCACTGGATCTCCATCGCTCCCGGCAACACCATCACCCGGCCGCTGATCGAGAGCGAAGTGCGCGAATCCTACCGGCTGGTTCGGGAGGCGCTTCCGGTGAAGGCACGCGCCGCCCAAGGTCAGGAGCCCGGTGAGAAGAAGCTCTCTGAGCGGAAGTTCCAGCCACTCGCGCGCAAGGTGGCGCTGTCGCTGCCGGAGGTGAGCCACGCCCGACCCTTCGTGGAGAAGCTAGACGTCTACAAGGTCGGCGGCAAAGTCTTCATGATCGTCACCGACGACCCCAACGAGCAGATCATCACCCTAAAAGCCGACCCGCAGCAGGCGCAGGCGCTGCGCGAACGCTTCGACACGGTGACCGCCGGACGCTACCTCGACAAGGGCCACTGGATTTCCGTTGGCGCGGGCCGGGGCATCACCCGGCAGTTGGTCACCGAACTGGTCAAGACTTCCTACCGGTCGGTCGTCGAGACGATGTCGGCACACGATCGGCCCAAGGAGGGTGGGTCGCAGGAAGGCGGAACGTGATCAAGAACACACCGGTGACCGCGCGCTACCTGTGCGACGCCACAAGATCATCGAAGACGACCCGCTCGCGGCCACAGGCCCGTAAGACCATTTCAAGGAAGGGACCTCAGCAATGACTCAGCAACCCCGCAAGAGCCAAGCACTGGCAGATCACTACGTCGACCAGCTCTCGCCTTGGGCGAAGACCACCACGCGGCCGCTGTTCGGTGCCGTTGCGCTCTACCGGCACGAGCACGTCTTCGCGATGGTTTGGCATGGCGGCCTGTACTTCAAGGTCGATGACGACTCACGCCCGGACTACGAGGCCGCCGGCTCCCATGCACTGGGATATGTGAGCGAAGGCGAGCAGCATGCGCTGAAGTCCTACTGGGAAGTGCCCGCCGACGTGGTCGAGGATCGCGCACAACTGCAGCAGTGGGCCGAGCGGGCTTACCGCGCGGCGGTCAAGATGGCAAAGACCTGACCGACGGGGATGGTGCTCCCTGACACAGCAAAGGCTGACCCGCTCGAACACTTTGCGCCCGCCACCCGCGCCTGGTTCGGCTCCGCCTTTCCATCGCCCACGGCCGTCCAGGCGGCGGCCTGGGCGGCTATTGGCGACGGCCAGAACGCCCTGGTGATCGCGCCCACTGGCTCGGGAAAAACGCTGGCGGCGTTCATGCAAGCCATCGACCAGCTCTTCCGGGAACGCGAGGCGCAGCACGGGACTGCCGCTAGCGTCGCCAAAGCGGCCACACGCATCCTCTACATCTCGCCGGTCAAAGCGCTGGGCGCGGACGTACAGCGTAACCTGAGCGAACCGCTCCAGGGCATCACCGCGCAGCGCAAGCGCCATGGCGATATCCCTGTAGAGATCAAGGTCGGTATGCGTACCGGCGACACGCCACCGGCCGAGCGCGCGCGTCTGCTGCGTCGTCCGCCCGACATCCTCATCACCACGCCCGAGTCGCTCTACCTGATGCTCACGTCCAAGGCGCGGGACACCCTGCGCGGCGTCCGGACCGTGATCGTGGACGAGGTCCATGCGGTCGCTGGCGGCAAGCGCGGTTCGCATCTGGCGCTCAGCCTGGAGC
>CBFGOU010000175.1:0-8468 GCA_965650445.1 uncultured Oxalobacteraceae bacterium
GCGACGCGGCTATGTTCCTGCAGCAGCTTCTTGACCTTGTCGGTGCCGAGCATTAATTCATGCAGGCCGACGCGGCCGCGATAGCCCTTGTTGCACTCGGCACAGCCCACCGCGCGGTACAGGGTGAACTTGCCGTCGGCCGCGGCGTAACGCTGGGTCAGCCCGGCGCGCACGGTGGCGCGCGCCGCCGGCCCGTCCTGCTGGAAGGTCGCGGTGCCGAGCAGTTCGGCGCAGTACTCGGTCAGCAGCAGCTCGATCTCGTCTTCGTCCGGGTGGTAGGCCACCTTGCAGCTGCCGCACAGGCGCTTGGCCAAGCGCTGCGCCAGGATGCCGAGCAGGGCGTCGGCGAAGTTGAACGGGTCCATGCCCATGTCGAGCAGGCGCACGATCGATTCCGGCGCGCTGTTGGTGTGCAGCGTTGCCAGCACCAGGTGGCCGGTCAGCGAGGCTTCGATGCCCATGCCGACGGTTTCCTTGTCACGCATCTCGCCGACCATGATCACATCCGGATCGGCGCGCAGGAAAGCCCGCATCACGGTGGCGAAATCCAGCCCGGCCTTGCGGTTGACCTGCACCTGGCGCAAGCCCTTCTGGGTGATCTCGACCGGGTCCTCGGCGGTCCAGATCTTGGTCTCGGGAGTATTGAGGTAATTGAGCACCGAGTGCAAGGTGGTGGTCTTGCCCGAGCCGGTCGGACCGCACACGAAAAACAGGCCGTACGGCTTGTCGATCGCGCTTTTCAGGCGCGTCAGGTTGGCCGGCAGCACACCCAGCTTGTCCAGCGGGATCGGCTCGCCCGCCGCCAGGATGCGCATCACGATATCCTCGACGCCGCCGGTGGACGGAATGGTCGCCACCCGCAGCTCGATGTCGAGCGGGCCATACTTCTTGAACTTGATCTTGCCGTCCTGCGGCTTGCGGCGTTCGGAGATATCCAGGTCGCACATGATCTTCACGCGCGCCACCAGCGACGAGCGGTAGCTGGCCGGGATTTCGATGTAGGGCACCAGCGAGCCGTCCTTGCGGAAGCGCACCACGGTCTTGCCTTTGCCGGGCGAGGGCTCGATATGAATGTCCGACACGCCCTGGCGATAGGCGTCGGTGATGATCTTGTTGAGCAGCTTGACCAGCTCGTTCTCGACCGCTTCGGACACCTCGGCCGCGTCGCTGTCCTCGCTGTCGTCGTGGTCCAGGCCCGACAGCAGCTCGCTCACCGAGCTGGAATCGCCGTCGCCGGCGCCACCGAAGAACTGGTCGCGGGTCTGGGCGAATTCCTGGCGCGTGGTGACGCGGTAGAGCAGTTTCGACTTGGGGAAAACCTGCGCCACGATGCGGCTGGCATTGACCCGCTCAGGGTCGAGCGCCATCACCACCAGGCCGTCGGCATGTTCTTCCAGCGGCAGCCACTGGTTTTCTTCGACATACTGGTTTTTCAGATTGCGCAGCAGTTCCACCGGCTTGATCCGGTCCGGCTTGAACGGCTCGTACGGCACGCCGAAAAAGCTGCTCAGCGCGCGCCCGATGTCGGCCAGCCTGACCTTGAATTCGTCGGCCAGCACCTCTTCGATGTCGCGCTCGTTCTTGCGCGCCGAGCGCACCGCCAGTTCCAGCTCCGGCGCGGCCAGCACGGCGGCCGTGACGAGGCCGTCGTAGCGGGTCGGCATCGGCAGCGCGCTGCGCAGGCGCTGGCTCAAGGCCACCGACAGGGTCTCGCACAGCTCCTTGACCCCCTCGGTGCAGATGGACGAAAAAGGCTTGTTGTCGCGCGTGTTGATGAACTGGACCACCCCCAGCAGGTCGCTGCCGCGCTGGCCCAGCAAGGGCGCCACCAGCATCTGGCGGGTGCGGTAGCCGGTGCGCTGGTCCACGCCGCTCTGGAAATGCAGCTCGGGCGACAGGCGCTTGAGTTCGGCCTCGTCGTACACGTCGTTGATGTTGACCAGGCGCCGGCTGTAGGCCACGAAGCCGGCGATGCTCGACGGCGCGATGCGCAGGCGCAGATCGCGGAAGGTCGTCAGGCCGGTCTTGACCTTGGAGATGATGTGGTCGCGTTCCGGCGTGACCGCATACAGCGTGAAGCGGTCGCAGTCGAACAGGTCGCAGAACTCCATGCCCAGGTCGAGCATGATCTCGTCCAGGTTGCTGGTGGCGTGAATCTTGGTGGTGACGGCCTGCAGCTTGCGGAAGAATTCCAGGCGCAGGGAGGTATCGGCGCTCGCGTTCATGCCAGCTCGACCTCCAGGCCTTCGTAGGCCAGCACCACGTTAAAGCCGGGCGGCAGCGGCGCGTGGCGCGCCATCACGTCGGCGAACACGGCTTCGAGTTCATCGTCGCCGCGGGTCGGTTCGTGGTGGGTGCAGTACAGGGTCCGGGCGCCGACCCGCAGCGCGGTGGCAAAGGCGGCATCGAAGGTGCCGTGCCCCCAGCCCTGCTTGGCCGGATATTCTTCGCGGGTGTACGAGCAGTCCACGATCAGCGCATCGACGCCCTGCATGGCGCGGTCGATCTCGGCCTGGCGCTCGGCCATGTGCAGCGCGTAGGGCGCGTGGCGCTCGTCGTCGGCCGGATACAGGTTGTAGAACGGTTCATGGTCGCCGGTGAAAAACAGCGACTTGCCGTTGCAGCTGATGCGGTAGCCCAGATTGGTGACCGGATGGTTCATCACCACATTGTCGACCGTGGCGTCGCCCACATCGATGGCCGTGCCGAACTCCAGCGTGCGGTAGTCGATGGTGGCGTCGAGCTGGGCTTCGGACACCGGGAAGTAGCTGTTTTGCAGCTGCACGCCCATCACGTGTTCGATGCCGTTGCCCGTGACCGGATCGACCGCGCCATGCAGGCGCACCTTGCTGCCGCGGATGAACAGGGGCGAGAAGAAGGGCAGGCCGTGGATGTGGTCCCAGTGGCTGTGGGTGATGAAGATATTGGCGTGCACCGGCTGGCGCTTGAGCAGATTCTGCGCCAGCGCAAAAATGCCGGTACCGCCGTCCAGGATCAGCAGGGTGCCGTTATCGGTGCACACTTCGATGCAGGTGGTATTGCCACCGTAGCGCGCAGTGCGCGGACCCGGTGACGGGATCGAGCCGCGTACTCCCCAAAAACGGAATTTCATACAATTGCTCCCTAGCTTACTGATGTGGTACGCCGTCGATGCGGCCATCGAATGTTGCGCGATGATAGCGTTTTTCGCGGGGCTGGCGCCAAAAATGTGGGGCTGGCGCTGCGTCCGCCACACGATTGCCGCCAAAACGTGGCAAATTGCCCGTGGGCGATGTACAGTGCGGGCGCGGGGCGTTACACTTTGAGATATTTCGCTCTGGAAATACTTTATTGCCCGGATGCTATTAATGGCCCACCGATGACCAAGCAATTCCTGCATCCTACGCGCATCGCGCAGCGGCTCGAGCAACTGACCGAAGTTGCGGTCGAACTGGGCCGCAGCGCCGATGTCGGCGCCCTGCTCGAACGCATCCTGCGCGTGGCCAAAGGCATGACCCAAGCCGACGGCGCCACCCTGTACCGTCCGACCCCGGACCGCAAGGCCCTGAGTTTTTCGATTTCCATCAACGATAGCCTGGGCCTGTACCACGGCGGCGCCAGCGGGCAGCCGATCGATTTGCCCGCGGTGCCCCTGTTCGACGCCGCCGGCAAGCCGATCCACGATTCGGTGGCGGCCTTCGCGGCCAACTTCGGCAAGTCGGTCAACATCGCCGACGTCTACCAGGCCGGCGTCTTCAACTTTTCCGGCATGCGCTCCTTCGACGCGGCCTTCGGCTACCGCACCCAGTCGATCCTGACCGTGCCCATGAGCGACCACCAGGGCGAACTGGTGGGCGTGCTCCAGCTGATCAACGCCACCGATGCCGGCAGCGGCGCGGTGATCGCCTTTTCCGACACCGACCAGCGCTTCATCGAGGCGCTGGCGGCGCAGGCGGCGGTGGCCATCACGCGCCATCAACTGGTGCTGCAGCTGGAAGAACTGCTCGAATCGGTGGTCAAGCTGATCAACCTTGGGCTGGATGAAAAATCCCCCTACACCGGACGCCATTGCCAGCTGGTGCCGGAACTGACCATGATGCTGGCCGAGGCGGTGCACGCCACCACCACCGGGCCGATGGCGCAGTTCCGCATGAGCGACGGCGACCGCAAGGAACTGCGCCTGGCCGGCCTGCTGCACGACTGCGGCAAGATCACCACCCCGGTGCACGTGGTCGACAAGGCCACCAAGCTCGAAACCATCTTCGACCGCATCCACATGATCGACCAGCGCTTCGAAGTGCTGCTGCGCGATGCCGAGATCGCCGCCCTGCGCGAAAAATGCGCCGGCGCCGACCCGCAAGCCGTGGATGCGCGCCTGGCCGCGGAGCAGGCCGCACTGCGCGACGAGCGCGAGTTCCTGCGCCATGCCAACAACGGCAGCGAGGGCATGAGCGCGGACGACCAGGAACGCGTGCGCACGATCGCACGCCGCCGCTGGGTCGGCCCCGACGGCGCCGAGCGCGACTTCCTGTCGGCCGAAGAAGCCGGCAACCTGACCATCCGCTTCGGCACCCTCAACGACGCCGAGCGCAAGATCATCAACAACCACATCGTGGTATCGATCCGCATGCTCGAATCGCTGCCCTGGCCAAAGCACCTGAAGAACGTGCCGGAATACGCGGGCGGGCACCACGAACGCATGGACGGCAAAGGCTATCCGCGCGGCCTCACGCGCGAGCAGATGCCGGTGCAGGCGAGGGTGATGGCCATCGCCGACATCTTCGAAGCGCTGACCGCGCGCGACCGCCCCTACAAGAAAGGCAAGATGCTGTCCGAATCGCTGCGCATCCTCGGCAACTTCGCCCTCAACGGGCATATCGATCCCGACCTGTTCGACATTTTCATTCGCGCCAAGGTCTATCTCGACTACGCCCGCAAAACCATGGACCCGCGCCAGATCGATGCGGTCGACGAAGCGCTGATCCCGGGCTACCGGCCGTAAGCCATGGGACGATTCAAACGCCTGCTTGCCCGCTACGCTCTGCGCTGGACGCTGGGCCTGCTCCTGACCGCGCTGGCGGTGACGTACGCGCTTGACGGATGGAGCAGCGACTCGGTCAAACGGCTGGACGGCTTTCTGGACGGCCTGCGCATGCGCCTGGACCGCCCGGTGCTCGATCCGCGCATCGTCATCGTCGACATCGACGACAAGAGCCTGGCCCAGGTCGGACGCTTTCCCTGGCCGCGCAACGTGCAGGCCGATCTGGTGCGGCGCCTGACCACGCACTACCACGTGGGCGCGGTCGGCTTCGACGTCTCCTTCCCGGAAGAGGACAATTCGTCCGGCTTCCAGGTGCTGGAACGCCTGGCGCACGGCCCGCTCGACCGGGTCGAAGGGCTCAAGCGCGAACTCGACGCGCTGCGTCCGGAAATGGATTACGACGGCCTGCTGGCGGCGGCCATGCGCGGCCAGCCGGTGGTGCTGGGCTACAGCGTCTCCGCCACCACCGTCAAAGGCAAGCTGCCGCCGCCCGAATTCACCGTCGACAGCGTGAACGGACGCGAAGCGCTGGCCTACAGCTCGCGCGGGTACGAAGCCAATATCGCGCGCCTGCAGGACGCCGCCGCCGGCGCCGGCATCTACACCGCGCTGACCGATCCCGACGGCGTGATCCGTTCGTCGCCGCTGCTGCGCCGCATCGGCGACGGCTACTACCCGTCGCTGGCCCTGGCCACCGCCAAGGTCTACCTCAAGGCGCGCGCGGTGTCGCCGCTGTTCTACAGTACCGTCGACAGCCTGTCGCAAGGCGAACGCGAGACCGAGGGGGTGGAACGCCTGCTGATGTTCCTGCCCGAACGCGCCGTCGAGATTCCGGTCGGCGAAGCCATGACCACCACCATTTACTACCGCGGCACGGGCGGCCCCAAGGGCGGAGCGTTCCGCTACGTGCCGGCGGTCGATGTGCTGACCGGGGCGGCGCCGCGCGCGCTGCTGGAGAACACCATCGTCCTGGTCGGCACCACCGCCGCCGGCCTTCAGGATATCCGGGTCACGCCGGTCAGCGCCGAATATCCCGGGGTCGAGGTGCACGCCAATCTGATCAAATCCATCCTCGACCGGCGCTTCAAGACCCGCCTGTCCGACGGCGGGACGCTCGAGGCGGCGCTGGCCCTGGCTGTCGGCCTGCTGCTGTCGCTGGCGCTGGCCGTGCTCGCGCCCCTGCGCGCCGTGCTGCTGTCCGCGCTGGCGCTGGGCGCCGCCGTCTGGATCAACCTGTACCTGTACCGCGAGCTCGACCTGATCGTCAACGTCGCCGCGCAGCTGCTGCTGATCGGCGCGCTGTTCGTGCTCAACATCGCCTACGGCTACTTCTTCGAGGTGCGCAAGGGGCGGGCGCTGGTATCGCGCTTCGGCGAATATGTCGCGCCCGAACTGGTGGCCGAAATGGCCGAGAACCCGGAAAGCTACAACATGGATGGCGAGAGCCGCGAGCTGTCGGTCATGTTCGTCGACGTGCGCGGCTTCACCACCATCTCCGAGTCGCTCGACCCCAAGACCCTGCGCGAATACATCAACCAGTACCTGACCGCGATGTCGGCCGACATCCGCGACAGCCACCGCGGCACGCTCGACAAATACATCGGCGACGCCGTCATGGCGTTCTGGGGCGCGCCGGTGGCCTTCGACGATCACGCGTACCGGGCCGTGGCCACGGCCCTGCTGATGCAGGACAGCGCGCGCCGCCTCAACGACAGCTTCGGTGCGCGCGGCTGGCCCGCGCTGGCCATCGGCATCGGCGTCAACAGCGGCTTGATGCACGTGGGCGACATGGGCTCGGCGGTGCGGCGCGCGTACACCGTGATGGGCGACGCGGTCAACCTGGCCTCGCGCCTGGAGGGCATCACCAAGGTGTACGGCGTCGGCATCGCGGTCGGCCAGGCCACGCGCGCGGCCGCGCCGCAGTTCGCCTACCGCGAGCTGGACCTGGTGCGGGTCAAGGGCAAGAACGAGCCGGTGGCGATCTTCGAGCCGCTGGCACGCAGCGAGGACATCGATGCCGCCAGCGCGGCCACGCTGGCCCGATGGCATGCGGCGCTGGCGCTGGTGCGCGCCCAGGACTGGGACGGCGCCGAGCGCGCCATCGGCGCCTTGCTGGAAGCCGATCCGGGGCGCCGGCTGTATGCGCTGTACCTGGAGCGGATCGCCGTCTACCGCGCCGATCCGCCCGGACCGCACTGGGATGGCGTGACCGCCTTCGACACCAAATAATGCATATCTGATTACCCTTCCGTGGTGCGATTGACAATCAATTGCCAATCTGGCGTTGCGTCCGCACCATTTATGGAACATTTACGTTATTTCCCTATGATAAATGTTCCGGCGTCGGACTATCATAAGCAGTCTCGTCTCGCTTTGACTGCCCACATGCCCAAATCCGTTTTCCCCGATTGTTTGCCGCGCGTCCTGGCCGGCGCCGTCCTCGCCGCCGCCGTCAGCGCGGCCTGGGCGGCCCAGCCGCCCGACAGCGGCATCGTCCACTTCGACATTTCGCGTTTCGACGTCAGCGGCAACAGCCTGCTGAGCCAGGCGGAGGTCGACGCCGCCGTGGCGCCCTTTACGGGCCGCCAGCGCGATTTCGGCGACGTCCAGCAAGCCCTGGACGCGCTCGAGGCGGCCTACCAGGCACGCGGCTACCAGCTGGTCAAGGTGCAGCTGCCCGAGCAGGAGCTCAACGGCGGGGTGGTGCGCCTGGTGGTCCTGCAGACCAGCGTCAAGCGGGTCAGCGTCAGCGGCAACCGCCATTTCAGCGAAGACAATATCCGGCGCAGCCTGCCCGGCCTGCGCGAAGGGGCGAGCCCGAACCTGGAAGCCGTCTCGGCAAGCCTGCGCCTGGCCAATGAGAGCCCGGCCAAGCAGGTGCAGATGAAACTGCAAAGCGTGGACGATAGCGACGACGCGGTCGAAGCCCGCGTCACGGTAAGCGACCAGTCGCCATGGCGCGTGGCGCTCAACCTGGACAACACCGGCACCGGCACGACCGGCAAGACTCATATCGGCACCGTCCTGCAGCACGCCAACCTGTGGGGGCGCGACCATGTCGCCAGCCTGCAGTACACCACCACCGCCGAGGAGCCGAGCAAGGTGGCCGTGTGGGGCGCCGGCTATCACGTCCCGCTGTACGGCCTGGGCGATTCGGTCGACCTGTACGCCAGCTACTCGAATATCGATTCCGGCTCGGTGACGGCCGGTCTGATCAACCTGGCCGTCAGCGGCAGGGGCAGCGTGGCTGGCCTGCGCTACAACCACACCCTGGCGCGCCGCGGCGAGCTCGATGGCCGCATCGTCGGCGGCGTCGAAGTCAAGGCCTACAAGAACAGCGTGCTGTTCGCCGGCGAAAACTTCGGCAACGACGTTACCGTGCGGCCGCTCTCGCTCGGCTACGTGGCCAGCCTGCTCCCGCTGCTGCGCCCCGAGTCCCTGGGCGTGG
>CBFGOU010000176.1:0-8458 GCA_965650445.1 uncultured Oxalobacteraceae bacterium
GGGGAAGGGCAGCCGCAGACCCAGGCGGCCGTGTTCACCCGTCATATCCTGTTCGGCCAGGACATGCAGCAGGCCATCAACGCCCCGCGCTGGCTGCTTGGCCGCACATGGGGTGAAGCCTCGACCAGGCTCAAGCTGGAAGGACGCTTTCCGCCCGCGCTGTACGAGCAGCTCGTGCAAGCCGGACACGACATCGAGCTGGTCGCCGATTACAGCGATATGATGGGTCACGCCGGCGCGGTTGCTGTCCACGCCAATGGCCTTATCGAAGGCGCGACCGACCCGCGTGCCGATGGCGTGTGCGCCGGCGTCTAAGCGGGCACATACCGGAATAGATTCATAAAGGTAAGTATGGCCCGCTCACGTTTTTTGCCCGACAACATCACCCTCGCCATGCTGGCGACCGTCGCCGCCGCCAGCCTGATTCCAGCGCACGGACAAGGTGCGCTCGTGTTCGACCATATCACCAATGCCGCGATCTGCCTGCTGTTCTTTCTGCACGGCGCCAAGCTCCCGCGCGAAGCCGTCGTTGCCGGCCTCACCCACTGGCGTCTGCACCTGCTGGTGCTGCTATCGACCTTCGCCCTGTTCCCCATTCTGGGCTTGGCGCTGCGTCCGCTGCTGATGCCGCTGGTCACCCCCAACCTCTATCTGGGCATCCTTTTCCTGTGCATGCTCCCGTCCACGGTGCAATCATCGATCGCCTTCACTGCCGCGGCCCGCGGCAACGTTCCGGCAGCAATTTGCAGCGCATCCGCATCGAATCTGCTCGGCGTGTTCCTCACCCCCATGCTCATGGGCCTGGTAACGAGCGCGCACGCCGACCAAGCATCGTCGCTCGACGCCATGGTGCGCATCGGCGCGCAGCTGATGCTACCCTTCGTCGCCGGGCAGCTTGCCCGCCGTTGGATCGGGCCATGGGTCGAACGCCATCGCGCGCTGGTAAGGGTGGTCGACCAGGGCTCGATTCTGCTGGTGGTCTACACCGCGTTCAGCGAAGCGGTGGGGCAGGGATTATGGCAAAAACTGGCGCCCGGCTCTCTGGCAGGCCTGCTCATTATTGATGCCGTGCTGCTGGCGCTGGTCATCGGCGCGACCAGCTTTGCCAGCCGTCAACTGGGCTTTAGCCGCGCGGACCGCATCGCCATCATCTTCTGCGGATCGAAGAAAAGTTTGGCCAGCGGCGTACCGATGGCCAAGGTACTGTTCAGCGGCAGCGCCCTCGGTGCGGTCGTGCTGCCCGTCATGCTATTTCATCAGCTGCAACTGATGGTCTGTGCGGTACTCGCCCAGCGCTACGCGGCGCGGGCGCCCGACCCCATCGTCGCCACGCTCTAAATCTTACTGCCACGATACGCTGCCAAGCCCGCGCGCGCTCGCATTGCGCGTGGACGGCTTGCCGTACACGGTTGCCGAGCCAAGGCCGGACAGTGTCAGATTGGCAACCGACCTCGCATGGACGGTAGCGCCACCCAAGCCGCTCATCGACAGGTCCACATTGTCGGCCAGCAGCTCTTTTGCTTCCAGGCCACCGACACCGCCAAGGTTCGCCTTGAGCACCCTGGTCTGGCCGTGCAGGTTCACGGCGCCCGCCCCATGCATATCGACATCAACCCGCTCGCTCTGTGCGGCGGTGAGCGTCATGCTGCCGACCCCACCCAAGCGCCGCGATGTTCTTGTATTGCACCTTGGCAGTCAGCGAGCCGGCGCCATCCAGATTGACCTTGAGCATCTCTCCAGAAAACCCTTGCAGTTCCGTGGAGCCAACGCCGTACGAATCAAATTCGCTCAGTTTTGGCAGGATCAACTCGGCACGCAACGCGCGCCCGTCCGTGGATTTGAACGGCCACTTGCGTTTAGTGGTATCGATGATCAGCGTATCGCCAGACTGGGTGAGCGTCACTGCGGACACAAACTCCTTATCGCCGTACAGCGTCAGCGAAGGCGTATTGCCCTGCTTGACCGTCAGGCTCAGGACACCGCCCAGCTTGATTTTCGACGTACGCGCATCGACATTGCGCGCCTCGCGGATAGCCTCATCGGCATTGGCGAACGTGGCTGACAACAGCAGGGCGCTGGCAAAGATAGCCTTCGTGAGCAGGGCGTTCATAGTCGGTCCTCAAAGTGGGCAAGTGCAGATGTCGGCCGGTTCGGCCGCCAAGTGTGCGTCAATGCAGGAACTATAGGCATCGGCCTGGCGATAAGCCACGCGGATGCGATGAACGGTCGATTTGATGGGGCAGTTTGCGATTGTAGGACGTTCCACCGATAAAAAGCAAAAAGCCCAGTCCGAAGACTGGGCTAAGTGCTTGATAATACTGGTGCCGACTGCCGGTTTCGAACTGGCCACCTGATGATTACAAATCGCTGAAAGTTGACGTCACATCAACGCGCATCGGAAAATGATCCAGGCCGGCGGCGAGGCGCGGAAGCGCAGCAAGAAGGTGACGAAAGCTGGACCCCTCGCATCATTGGCCGAGTTGCGTCTCGTGGATCTAACTAGCGATCGAATCGAGGACTGGGCGAAAGCCGAGGCGAAGGTGCGGCCGTCGAGCGCCAGGTTGGCGATGCGTTTGCTGAAGGCTTTTTTGAAATGGTGTTCTGAGCAAAAGCAGTATGCGGAGATCGCGGACGCCAGTGCGGCGAAGAGCACCAAGGCTCGGGAGATGCTGGGAAAGCCGGGTGTGAGGCGCGACTTACTCCAGAGGGAGCAGCTACCAGCGCATGACTTTCTGCGTCTCCAAAAAAGACCATCATCAACACTGGTCATGGTTTGAGCCGCGCGCATGGACCGATCAAGAATGGCAAAGTGAAATTCATCCCCCGCTTCAGCATTTTTCCAGTCTCACTTGGGGGGAGATCGATCAACTTTCCTCTGGCACGTCGCACAAAATGCATCACAGTCATGAGATCCGCCAGTTGATCGATGAAGCGCAAAAACGCTGGCTCGAGCTTGGTTTGAAAGAGTATGACACTGTATTCCGATTCAGGATGGGGGGCACAAAGCGCGCTTGGGGATATGTGGTGCAGGCGCACTTTCACATGGTTTGGTGGGAGCGCCATCATTCCATTTATCCGGTTTAGCAAGCACCGACCGCTCCCTGCTTTGCTCCTCGCTCTGTAGCGATCGGTCCTGCTCAGCGGCGCTGCTAGACATTGGTAGGTCAGCGCGTATATCGTAGAGGATGAGCCGGGGCAGTCAAATTTCCGAAATTCCAGCGTCGCTATGCCTTGTTGGACGAAAATCTCACGGCGAAGCGGTCTTGCCACAGACGCAGCGCTTCGATGCCAGTGATCGCAACAGCGATTCGTTATTGCTCGTGCGTTGCTGGCCCCGCGAGCAAAGTTATAAATCACGCTACGATTCCCTTATGAAATATCTTAAAAAAATTGCAAAGTGGGCGCTGTTTGCCGTCATAGTGACCATAAGTGTTGATAAGCTAATCGCGCTCGGACATCAGTACAAACTGGACGCAGCAGGATGGGCCTCGTGGGTTCAGGCAGTTGGTTCGATTGCAGCTCTGGCCGTCGCTATCTTTGTGATGAGTCAGCAAAATGCTCATGCGACGCGACTCGCCCTTAGTGCGGACACAAAGGCATTGCGGCGGAGGGGCGAATCGGTTCTCGTCTTGATTCAGCATTCCTATTCGGTCCTGGGCACCGCCAAGAACCTTATCGAAGCAGTCCTGGACGATGGCACTACAGTTGACGCCATCGATATGGCGCTGAAGGTATCGAGAGGAAAGCTTGAAGAGGTGCGACGGGTACTGGTCTCCGTTCCCGCACATGAACTCGGTGCCTTCGAAATGACGGCATCGCTCCAGAAAGCCATAGGGGCTATCACTGAAGTGCTGCATATGGTTGAGCCTCAGGACTACAACGATCTCTACCATCTGCGAGACCAGTTCTTGCAAACTCTCAACCTGCAATTTGTATCGGTTGGTTCGGCTGCTGAGTTGTTCGATGCTAGCCTTCAAGCAATCCGATAGAGCAAGCCCGGGCGCCGTTCCGAATCATTGAGACTCTCAAAAAGCAAAAAGCCCGGCACGCGGCCGGGCTTGTCAGCATTCAGTCGTTCATGTCGGTGTCGCTACTGGCCATGATTTTCCTGCCATGAGCATGAGGCGCATGGCAGCAGCTTCCATACCGTACTGGTACATGTGGGACAGGAACTCAGCTTCGGCTTGCGACAGCGGTAATACGTGAGGCGCGCCTGCGAATCATTAACAACAGGTGGAAAAACTAGTGATAGATGCGGCTTCGTGGGCCCATCCCAAGCTCATCCCAAGGGGCTTGCAAGCTCACGTGCACCGGCGCTGGACTTCGATGCGCACCACTGCGACCGGCGGCCAGCGCCAACACGGTCCAATGCACAAGCCCGCCGACCAGGCCGGTGCGGGCATAGGTGGGTTTGCACATTCATATCACTTCAGCTCACCGCTAAATTATTTTCGTCAAATCGAGCGATTTTTCGGAAAACAGACCGCTTGCGGCCAAAAGTCGCCCGGAAATTTGGCAACCTTGTGCCATCGATTTAGCCAGCAGGAAGCGTATGAGAAATCAGGACAAGCTATCTTCACCCAATGACCTATCAGCCTGGGTGCACATGGTAGGCCTCGGCGCCGGCCGATCGAGCCTGCCAAAGCAGAAGTACCCGCCGCTCGACTGGGAGACTCGGACGCACGTCGATACCGAATGCGCCGCGTACCATCTTACGCGGAAACCGCAGACGCTGCGGGTATGGGCATCGCTGGAAAATGGCCCGTTGCGCCCGTCCGGATAAGCCGGCGGCTGGCCTGGGCTGTAGCGGATATCCGACGCCTGTTGGCAGGCGGATCTTGATGCACTGGCGATCGCTCACACGTCGCTACCGGCGTTGAGCAAATTGGGGTACACAGCGGGTACACGGCGCGTATTCGATGCGGAAAACAAAAAGCCCAGTCGGTGAGGACTGGGCTAAGTGTTTGATTTATTGGTGCCGACTGCCGGTTTCGAACTGGCCACCTGATGATTACAAATCAACTGCTCTACCAAATGAGCTAAGTCGGCGTAACTTTTACAGGCTCGGATTATACGCTATTTGATGCGTGTAAGCGTTGGCCGACCGCCTTTTTTGGGCGGTTCGCCGTCGCCGTCCGGGCCATCCGATGTCTCGGCCGTGACAGTTTCCTGCGGGCTCGGCACTGGCGCCAGCGACGGCACGCTGGCCAGCGCAGGTTCCGGCGCAGGCGCAGGTGCGGGCGCGGCAGCCGGGGCCGGCCCATTCACCTCGAACGCCATGCCCTGGCCGTTCTCATTGGCATAAATGGCCAGCACATTGTGCACCGGCACGTAAATTTCGCGCGAGACACCGCCGAAGCGGGCGTGAAAGTGGATCGCCTCATTGTCCATCTTCAAACCCGAGGTGGCGCCGAAACTGATGTTCAGGACGATTTCGCCTTTCTTCACGTATTCCATCGGCACCTGGGTGGCGCTGTCGACCTTGACCGCGAGGTAGGGCGTGAAGCCGCTGTCGGTGCACCATTCGTAGATGGCGCGCAGCATGTAAGGTTTGGTGGATATTTCTGCCATGTTCTTGTATGTGAGTGATGCGGGTGACACGCCAGTCTACTGCGATTCGCCAGGAGGCGCCGCGACTGGCGTGTACCGGACCGGCGGCCGCGGCCGCCGCCCCATGCGGCGCACTTAGCGGCGCATGACCTTTTCGGACGGGGTCAGCGCCTCGATATAGGCCGGACGCGAGAAAATGCGCTCGGCATACTTCATCAGCGGCGCGGCCGTCTTCGACAGTTCGATGCCGTAATGGTCCAGGCGCCACAGCAGCGGCGCCACCGCCACGTCCAGCATCGAGAACTCGTCGCCCAGCATGTACTTGTTCTTGAGGAACAACGGCGCCAGGGTGGTCAGGCGGTCGCGGATTTCCGCGCGGGCCTTGTCGTGGCTCTTGTCGCTGGCCTTGTTGCGCTCGCTTTCCAGCACATGCACGTGCACGAACAACTCTTTTTCAAAGTTGAACAGCATCAAGCGCGCGCGCGCGCGCATCAGCGGGTCGGCCGGCATCAGCTGCGGGTGCGGGAAGCGCTCGTCGATGTATTCGTTGATGATGTTCGATTCGTACAGAATCAGTTCGCGCTCGACCAGGATCGGCACCTGGCCGTACGGGTTCATCGTCGAAATGTCTTCCGGCTTGTTGAACAGGTCCACGTCGCGCACTTCGAAGTCCATGCCTTTTTCGAACAGGACCAGGCGGCAGCGTTGGGAGAAGGGGCACGTGGTGCCCGAGTAGAGAACCATCATTTTTATAGTTCCTTAGAAACAAAGGGGTGAAACGACTAGCGGATCACCCCGGAAATGATTGCCCGCAAATCCGCGGGCAATGAATGACTACTTGGTAATGCGATCAAGCCGAAGGCAAACTTACTTTACCTCTTTCCAGTACGACGCGCTCAGTCGCCAGGCCAGCAGGGCGAACATGGTCATGAACAGCAAGACCCAGACGCCCAGACGCTTGCGCAAGCCTTGCGCCGGTTCGGCCATCCACTCGAGGTAGGACACCAGATCGGCGGTGGCAGCGTCGAATTCCGACGGGCTCAGCTTGCCGGGGGTGACTTGCTCGAAGCCAGCGAACTTGTGCACGGTCTTGCTGTGATCGTGCGGATCTTTCTCTTCGACCATCTTGACCGTGCGCACGCCCTGCAGCTGCCACATGACGTGCGGCATGGCCACGTTCGGTACCACCAGGTTGTTCCAGCCGGTCGGACGGGTGTCGTCCTTGTAGAAGCTACGCAGATAGGTGTACAGGTAGTCGCCACCGGTACCGGCGCCCGACGCCTTGGCGCGCGCGATCACCGACAGGTCCGGCGGCACCACGCCGAACCAGGCCTTGGCGTCTTCCGGACGCAGGGCGGTGGTCATCATGCCGCCCACCTTGTCTTGCGAGAACAGCAGGTTGGCCTTGATCTGGTCTTCGGTCAAGCCCAGGTCGCGCAGGCGGTTGTAGCGCATGGACGAGGCCGAGTGGCAGTTCAGGCAATAGTTGACGAACAGCTTGGCGCCGTTTTGCAGCGACGTGAGGCTTGCACGGGCCGGGGCGCGGTCGAGCGGGTGCCCCCCTTCGTTCGCAAACGCCAGGCTCGGCAGCAATGCCAGGATCGCAATCAGTTTCTTCGAAAATTTCATAAGTTGTCCTGTATGGTCTCGTCGATCAGTGACCGGTGAAGGTCACGCGTTTCGGCACCGGCTTGAAGGTGCCCATCGAACTCCACCATGGCATCAGCAGGTAGAAGGAGAAATACAGCAGGGTGCACACTTGCGAAATCGTGGTGAACAGCGGGGTCGGCAGCTGGGTGCCGAGGTAGCCCAGGGTGACGAAGGACAGGCCGAACACCAGGTACACATACTTGTGCCAGTCAGGACGGTAACGGATCGATTTCACCGGCGAGTGGTCCAGCCATGGCAGCGCGGCAATGATCATCACCGAGGAACCGAACAGCACCACACCCCAGAACTTGGCGTCCAGCACCGCCGGCAGCATGCCGACGATCATCAGCAAGGCCACCGCGGCGATCGCCGCCTTGGTCTTGAACGACAGGCGCGACTTGAGCCAGATAAAGACCACGTACAGGGCGATGGCACCCATCAGCACATACATGAAGTCGGCAGTGGTGGCGCGCAGGACCGAGTAGAACGGCGTGAAGTACCAGGTCGGGGCGATGTGCGGTGGCGTCTTGAGCGAGTCGGCCGGGATGAAGTTGTTGTACTCCAGGAAATAGCCGCCCATTTCAGGCGCGAAAAACACCACGGCGCTGAAGATCAGCAGGAAGACCGACACGCCGAACAGGTCGTGCACGGTGTAGAACGGATGCGATGGAATGCCGTCCACCGGATGGCCGTCCGGACCCAGGTTTTCCTTGATTTCGATGCCGTCGGGATTGTTCGAACCGACTTCGTGCAGCGCGATCAGGTGGGCGGCAACCAGGCCCAGCAGTACCAGCGGAATCGCGATCACGTGGAAGGCGAAGAAGCGGTTCAGGGTCGCGTCGGAGACCACGTAGTCGCCGCGGATCCACAGCGACAGGTCAGGGCCGATGAAGGGAATGGCGCCGAACAGGTTGACGATCACCTGGGCGCCCCAGTACGACATCTGGCCCCATGGCAGCAGGTAACCGAAGAAGGCTTCGGCCATCAGCAGCAGGAAGATGGCAAAGCCGAACAGCCAGATCAGTTCGCGCGGCTTGCGGTAGGAACCGTACAGCAGCCCGCGCGTCATGTGCAGATAGACGATGATGAAGAAGGCCGACGCGCCGGTCGAGTGCATGTAGCGCACCAGCCAGCCCCACGGCACTTCGCGCATGATGTATTCGACCGAACCGAAGGCCAGGCCGGCGTCCGGCTTGTAGTGCATGGTCAGGAAGATGCCGGTGACGATCTGCAGCACCAGCACCAGCATGGCCAGCGA
>CBFGOU010000177.1:0-8443 GCA_965650445.1 uncultured Oxalobacteraceae bacterium
CCGGTCCGCCCGATGTGCTGAGCCTGTGTAACCGTCCCATGCCCGAGCTCAAGCCGGGCGAGGTGCTGATCAAGGTGCATGCGGCCGGGGTCAACCGGCCCGACGTGCTGCAGCGCCTCGGGCACTACCCGGTGCCGCCGGGCGCGTCCGACCTGCCGGGGCTGGAAGTGGCCGGCGAGATCGTCGGCGGCGACCTGGCCGGCAGCGATCTGCGCCAGGGCGAGCTGGTGTGCGCGCTGGTGCAGGGCGGCGGCTACGCCGAATATTGCGCCGCCCCTGTCCAGCAATGCCTGCCGATCCCGGCCGGATTGAGCGCGCTGGAAGCGGCCTCGCTGCCGGAAACCCTGTTCACCGTGTGGAGCAATGTGTTCGAGCGCGCCCGCCTGAGCGGGTCCGACACCCTGCTGGTGCAGGGAGGCAGTTCCGGCATCGGCGTGACCGCGATCCAGCTCGCCAGCGCCTTCGGCCACCGGGTGTTCGCCACCGCCGGCAGCGACGACAAATGCCGCGCCTGCGAAGCGCTGGGCGCCGAGCGCGCCATCAATTACCGCAGCGAAGACTTCGTCGCCGTCGTCATGGAATTGACCGGGGGCAGGGGCGTGGACGTGGTGCTCGACATGGTCGCCGGCGATTATGTCCACCGCGAACTGGCCTGCCTGGCCGACGATGGCCGTATCGCCATCATCGCCTTGCTGGGCGGCGCCAAAGGCACGGTCGATTTCGGCCAGGTGTTGCGCCGCAGACTCACCATCACCGGCTCGACCCTGCGTCCGCGCCCGGTCGAATTCAAGGCCGCGATCGCCGCCGCCCTGCGCGCCAGGGTGTGGCCGCTGATCGAAGCGGGGCGCGTGCGCCCGGTGATTTTCCGCTCTTTCCCTCTGGAACAGGCAGCCGACGCCCATGCCTTGATGGAAAGTTCCAGTCACGTAGGCAAGATCGTGTTGCAAGTGGCGTAAGCGCGGTAACCATGGGTGCGTTTCGTACCCTAGCCGCGCTTGCTGGTCGGCATTGTCGAGATCAGGGTTGCGCCACAATCGGTTTGATGGCCCTCGAATGCCACCGGAACGCCATCGATGAGCAGCTTCGGGTCGCCCTCGGCAATGCGGCAAAGTCCATGCCCCGGCAGCGGGCAAGTGCAACGGTCGCCCTTGCGCGCCACGGCCACTCCTCTGACCTTGCTGTTGGGCGCGGCCGAAATCACCTTGCCCCCATGGCTGGTGGGGTCGTTCAGACGGATTACGCCGGGCATGGGCGTTCCTCCCGGCGCGCCTTGGCCGGCGTCATTTCGAATATCCCTGCGAGCTTTTCGGAGCGTCGTGGCGCAAGCCCCACCACATCAGATACGCATTGTTCTCCCCGCGCGCGCGGAACCACGGTTCGTCCGGGATGATCGGACGCACCTTGGCCGGCGGCACGACCAGTACGCCGGTCAGGTGCGCGTTGTCGCTGGTGCCCGCCACCAGCACGTTCTTGCCGAAATGGTTGGCGTAGGCGATGCCCAGCGCGACGTTGGTCAGGGCGGTGCCGGCGCCCATCTCGCCCAGCAGGGCCGGGGTATTGAACGCCTGCTTCATGAAGTCGAATTCGACCAGCTCGCTCGTGAGCGTCTGCGCCAGGCCGGCCAGGCGCTCGGACGAGTCGACGAGCGTGTTGTTGGCGTCGTGGATTACGTAGCCGATGTCGGTGTCCTGCCTGCCCGCGTTGTGCGCGGCCGCGCCCAGGACGGCGGTCCAGGCCTGCACGGTGCGCGGCGGCCGTCCCTTGGCGGCCTCGAACCCGGCCACCGATCTGCTGGCCGGATAACCGACCCATGCCAGCGCGTCGCGCTCGGTCTTGAAGTCCGGCCCGGCCAGCACCAGCAGGACCATGTTTTCGTTGATCTGGTCATCCTTCGGACGGCTGGGCGCGTCCCAGTTCATCGCCCACACGGTTTCCTTCGGGTGCGCCTGCAGGTAGTCCAGCGCCGCCGACAGGGAGGTGAAACCTGCATTGGGGCCGCCCATCGTCACGCGCACATCGGGGGGAGTGTTGCGGCTCCATGTCGTGGGAAAGTGGACGTTGCCGATCTCGAAGGAATCGATGATACGGTTCCTCGTGAAATTTTCTGCTTCGACAGGATCCAGTTTGCCGTCGGGCAGTGCGTACTCGACGTGGATGCCGGCCAGTTCTCGCCAGGTCGACTTGTCTTCCAGCGAGTGCGCATTATAGAAATAATGGGAATCCGAGAAATAAATATCCCGGAAAAGGCTGGTCAACTTTCTCATGTACTTGTGGTGATAACCCTTGAAGGTTTCTTCACCATCATTTCCAGCGGCGATCATGCCCACCATTTGAAGCGTTGAGTATTTCTTCGGCTTAACCTTCACCATGTCGTCATCCTTGTTCGGCCGCACCAGGCCCAAGGTCCACAGCAACTGCCATTCGGTGGGATAGTCGCGCCGTTGCAGCGGATTGAGCCACTGCACGCCGACGACCTGGGCCATGAACGGCTTGGCCTGCTCGGCGGCGACGGGCGTTGTGGTGTTTGCCGCCGGGACGGGGGGCTTGGCGGCGCACGCGGTGAGCAGGCAAAATACCCCGGTGGCCAGCAGTGCGGGAACAGCGAAGAAGCGGATCATAAAGTCTCCATCAGTCATGGTTTGTCTTGCTGCAGTATCGGACATGCGGGTAATCCAGACGAGGGCAAAAAAGCCGAGAAGGAGGGCCAGGATCGCCCATCCAAGCCTTCGCGGGGTGGTCGATATCAGGCGGTTCATGGCCTTCCTCCATGGCGCTTGTGCTTGGACGCGCGATCCTCGCGCTCATCTGTAATCGTACCCGGCATCTTGCCCTCGGCATCGTGATGTGCCCACTCGAAAAGCGACTTTCCCTTGAGTTTTCCGCTATCGAAATATTCGAAATAGATGCTGTTGGAATTGTCGTCACCCAAGCCATCCAAAAATCGCCAGTCCGCCGCGACCCTCATCTTGTGCAAGTCTTCCTCCAGCAAATGACAATTGCCAATCGCCACGTCATAGGCAAGCGCCTTCTGCGCATGCATCGCGTTGGTCATGATGGTCGAGTGGTCGGTGGCGTGGGTGTCGATGTTATCGGCCAGATTGGTCTTGATCTTGTTGCCGCGCCATGCCTTGTACGCGGCGCTGGCGGTGGCGAGATTGTCTTCTTCCGCCACCGGCTCGCCTTGCTTGGCGAGTCCTTCGCGCCTGGCCTGCATGCGCAGGCGGGCGTGGTCCTCGTAGCGCAGCGCCGCTTCACTGTCGCGGTCACCTGCGGCCGCGTCGCTGCCGCCCTTGGACGTGGACCGGTCGCCGGCGTACGGATCGTCGGCGTCGCGCACCCGCTCCTTGTCGCGCGATTCGCCGGGCGCGTCGTAGCCCTGGTCGAATTGCGTGCTCGACTGGCCGAAGCGCAGGGACTCGGGCAGGAAGGGCGCCGGCAGATCGGGAGCGTTCAGCGGCACCTGCCAGTCCTTGTCCGGCAGGGCATTGATGCGCGTGCCGGCCAGCTTGACGGAAACGATCGCCAGGGGCGCCGTCATTACGGTGAGCACTTTGCCCAGGCCGCCGCTGGCATCGAGGCCCTTCGCGACCGAGTACCGTGCCGTCAGCGATTCCGGGAACCAGAACGCCTGGCTGTAGGGCTGGGGCCGCTTGTAGTGGTTCTCCCAGTAGTGGTATTGGCCTGCCACGCCGACCGCGAAGCCTTGCGCGAACACGCGCTGGGTGAAGATGCCGCCCCCGCCCGTGGCGGCGATTTCCCGCGCGCTCAGCCCGCGCCATCCGATGCCTTGTACCGTGGTCGAGGAAATCACCTGGTCGTGCGGGTTGCAGTAGAGCGTGACACGGCCGTAAGTGGCGCCGTTCAAGCCGTAGGCGTCCAGATCCGCGCGCGCCGTGAAGCCGCGCGCCGCATTGGCCATGAACGTGTCGATGCGCTCGGGACTCATTTGCGCCTGCGCCTGCCGGTGGACGATCTTGAAGAATGCCGCCAGGGTCTTGATGCGCGCCGCCCCGCTCTGCCGCCCGGTGCCGCCGTCCCTGTCGGTCATGTGCCCCTGGGTGAAGTTTTCCGTGAAATTGGACTGCGCCAGGCTATACGGGGCGTTGCAAAGCACGTAGCTGTCCGCCACGCAGCGGCCCGTGTGGCCGGCCGCGTCGGTGACGTCCGGCATGGCGTCGCCCAGGAAGGCGGCACACATGCCGATCATGTTGCCCTGGCTGTGGCAAACGATGGTGACCGGCACGTCGGCCTGCCTGGCGCGAATCGATTGCACCAGCCTGGCCAGGCGCAGCGCGGCCAGCACGTAGTAGGGCCGCGGAGGGCAGGAGTACACGTTACGGTCGTTGGTCGGGTTGAGATGCTGGACGTGCATCCACAGGAACAGGTCATCCGACAGGCCATGGCCCCAGAGGTCGGGCAAGGCTGTGCAGCCATTGGCGAACGGGCCGCCGCCCCAGTAATTCTGCTCGTTGAGGTAGATGCCGTTGCCGTACTTTTGCAGTTCCTCGGCGCCGGCCTTGTACCCCCAGCGAAAATGGATTACAGGGGAAAATGAATCGCCGCGCTCAATGAACGTTTTTGGCGTCAGCTCGGGATTGATGTACCCGTCCGCCGTCAGGTCCGGCATATACGCCGCTGGCTTCAGCTGGCCGCCAGCCGGCGTTGGAAATGCCAGGTCCTCGTTGCGCCGCCTGAGGCGCTCGTTGAGTCCCTTGCACAGCCCGTCCTCGGCTTGCCCGTACCATTCGCCATCGGAATTGACGCCGTGGACGAAGATCACGATGCCGGGCAGCGGCAACTGCATCAGCACGTCGAGGTGGCTGTGGTTGGGCAGCGTAACGCCCTGCGCCGAACCGATCAGGACTAGGCCCGGATCGTCGCCGGGGTCGGAGTCTCGGTTGACAAACGGAGGCGCCTTGGGGATGGTGATATTGGTCATCTTGTCTGCATGCGCGATAAACGGTCAGGACCGTGGCCCGAAAAAGAATGCCTTCAGTTTCTGCAGGCGGTCGACGACGATCCTGGCACCCTCGCCGGCGCCGTCGCTTCGGCCCGCCACAGCGCCGTCGCCGTCACGCTGGACCTTCAGTTGCATGCCCTCGACGGGCTGCCCATCGGTGGGGCGCAGCAGGCGCGGCACGCGCCCGAGTTCGCCTGCGCCGAAGACGGGCAGCTCGGCGCTGGAGCTGGCCGGGCCGTCCCAGTGGTGCCCATCGGTCTTGACCGTCAGCGGCCCCGGGCCGCCGATTTCCGGGCTTGCGCCCTTGAGTCTGATGTATGCGCCGCCGCCGACCATGAGAGTAATTTCATCATGCGCCATGATGGTCAGGCTGCGCCCGACCGTTACCTTGAGGTTCTGGGCCGCATCGATCTGCATGTCGTCGTGCTGGCTTTGCATGACGAATTTGCCGTGGTACGCGATCTGCCTGATGCCGTCGTGATGCGAGAACAGCGAAATTCCCTTGCCCGCGTTGAGGCTGAAGCGCTGGCCGCTGGTGAGCTGCATGTGCTGCTGCGCCACCGTGTCGAGGTTCACGCCGGCGTAGCTGACGATGGTCTTGGGGGTGCTGAACGCGATGCCGGCCGGGGCCGTGACGCTCAGCGTTGGCTTGCCGCCCTGGCCGTCCGGGCCGGCGGCTGCGAGGTCGTCCCGCAGTTCGCTCTGCGGTGCGGCATCGGTCGCCAGCGCCTGATTGGCCAAGGCGACCTCGCCGAGCGATTGGAACAGGTCGGCGCAATCGCGCAGCAGGCCGACGTGCTCTTCCGCGCTAAGCTGGTTGGCGCAGGCGTTGAGCCGCCCCCATGTCGAAATCAGCAGCGCCTTGGCCGCGCGAATGCTGCCGTTGCCGTCGCTGGCCAGCTCGAACCCGTCGCCGCGCGGCGTTGCCGTGCCGTTGCTGCGCGGGTGTGTCAGGCACCCCAGGTTCAGTTGGCTGGCAGCGTGGTCGCTGGCAAGTTGCACGCTGATTTGCCCGGCGGTGTCGTCGATGCGCAACTGGTTCGATCTGGTGCCGCCGATTTCCCGGCTGACGATGCCCGACAGGTAGCGGTCGCCGGGCAGGCTGCTGACGTGGCTGAAACGTGGCGGCGGCGTGATGCCGCTATGGGCCGCGCTGACAATAATCGGTTTGTCCGGATCGCCGCCAAGGAAAGAGACGATGACGAACGTCCCCACCCGGGGCAGGGCGATAATGCCGAAACCGGCACCGGCCCAGCTGCTGGACACCAGCACCCAGCCCGAATCCTGGACGGTGATCGGGGCGGATGCCGCATTCGCGCCGTCGCCGTCCTCGGCGCGACAGCCGGGAAAGCGCACCCGCACCCGGCCCAACTCGTCGCAGTAGACCGATTCGCCTTCCGGTCCGACCACGACGGCGGTCTCCTCCTGCGTGCGCGGCAGGTCGGTGCGCGGGTCGTAGAGCGGCACGATGGGAACGTCGCGCCGCACGCAGGTGAACTGCACCGTGTAGCGGCCGTCGCGCTCGGCGCACGCCTGCGCCAGGGCCGCCGTGCCGCCGCCGCTGGTGTCGACCGTGCTCCAGCGGTTCAGCTGGAACAGCCGGTTTACCCGCTCGTTCAGTGTCTTCGGCAAGTTGTTCTCGGCGGCGATGCGCAGTTCGGTGAACACGAACTGCCGCTCGGACACCGGATGGCGGTCGAGCGCGGCATGGCCGGCGACCTCGATCCACTGGCCGGGAGCCCATTGTCGCCCGCCGCCCTCGCCATGGCAGCACTTGGCGGCGAATTCGTGATGCAGCATGCGCAGCGTGCCCAAGGCGCGATAGTCGGCCGCGTCGTCGCCGGCGTGCTGGACGTCGATCAGCCTGTCGTCCAGCCCTGCGGCGAATTGTTTACCCAGCATCCCTTGGGCGCTGACACTGATGATGTTCACCTGGTTCAATCTGGCGCTCTTGTAGTCCCAACTCTGGCGCGTGACGCTTCCTGGACTCAAGCGCCGCACCGGATGCCACGCGGTGATACTGTCGGCACGCTCGGTGCCGTCGTCGCGGTGAAAGCGCACGGTACCCGCCGCGTTCTGGGCCAGCGAACTGACCTTGTCGAACAGGATCAGCGTATGGGACGGAGCGTCGCTGTCAGTCCGGTTGGCGGTGGGCTGGAAAAACCAGGCCAGGCCGCGCCGTTTCCACAGGCGGCGCAGGAAAGCGGAGTCCGACTCCTTGTACTGCATCGTGAATTCGCGCGGCGGATAGCTTGACGCGAGTCGCCACAGTTCGAAATTGAAGGCGCGCGCAAGCACAGGATTGTCGCGGCACCAACCGGCCAGAATCCGCTCGGTGATGTCCACTTCGTTCATGTGGCGGAAAATGCGGGTATTGCAGCCCTTGTCCATGAGCGAAAGCGCGTCGCGCACGGTCAACTGGTATGTGGCCAGGCCGGCATCGGCTTCGCCCGCCTCTGCGATATCGACGATGCCGCACACCGTACGCAGGCCATGCGTACTGGTGGCGAACTGCAGTTCTGCCGGCATGGCCATGAATTGCTTGAGCTGCAGCCCGGTCCCGGTGGCAACGCACAAGAGCGTGTATTCGACGCTGCCACAAACGGCTTCCATGCCGCTGACCTGCTTCACAAGCAACAGGTCATTGACCGTCCCCTGCTCGGTCCACAGCCGCAAACGGATTGAACGATAGGCGTCGGTCAGTGAAATAAGTGTGTCGTGTGGTTGCATTGGCAATTTTCCCGTTATGACTAGCCTTTTCTCCACCACGGGCAGGGCAGCTGGCGCTGAGTGTCCCTGCGCGCGCCGGCGATGTGGTGGCGCCGACAGGCAGGGTATTGGGGGGCAACCTCTCGTACCATGGGAAAAATCAACTGGCACACTCTGATTGTTTGTCTTTTTTTAATCTTATCCAAAAGATCATGACAGTTCGTCGCTATACCGTCAAGCGGGCTCCGGTCGACGGGCCGAAGAAGTCGGTCCAATACGGCATGCACCAAGTTTGACCACGCTCGACGCCCAAGGGTACAATGGCGGGTTGATACGGACGGGATACCTATGCGGCGCAAACTTGTAGTAGGCAACTGGAAGATGAACGGCAGCAGGGCGGCCAACGCAACCCTTCTGGCGGGCATTACCGCCAGCCTGGACAACAGCCGCGCCGAGTGCGCCGTGTGCGTGCCGGCACCCTATCTGTTTCAATGCCAGGATGCGCTGGCCGGCTCCAGCGTGGCCTGGGGCGCCCAGGACGTCTCGCCGCAGCCGTGCGGAGCGTACACCGGGGAAGTCTGCGCTTCCATGCTGGCCGATTTCGGCTGCAGGTATGTGATCGTCGGCCACTCCGAGCGCCGCGCCTACCACGCCGAAGGCAGCGAGCTGGTGGCCGGCAAGGCGCTGGCCGCGCTGGACGCCGGCATGACCCCGATTGTTTGCGTCGGCGAAACCCTGGCCCAGCGTGAAGCGGGTGAGACCGCCAGCGTGGTG
>CBFGOU010000178.1:0-8435 GCA_965650445.1 uncultured Oxalobacteraceae bacterium
ATCCGGCCCTGCAGCGCCACGATCTCGGCCTGCAGATCATCGATTTCCTGCTGGCGCTCGGCCAGTTTCGCTTGCGCTGGACCGGCCAGCGCAACCGACAGCTGATCGCGGAATCCCTTGTCGACCACTTCCTGGACCCGGTTGCTCACCGATGGCAAGGCCTCGAGCAGCACCTCGATGGCCTTGTTCATGTCGCGGCTGTAATCGCCGTACTCGGACTTGTAGGCCTTGAGCTTGTCGGTACCGACCGGCTTCTTGTCCTTGTATTCGCGGCCGCCGATGTTGGCCGTGAGCGAGCCTGTCGCGCCGGCCGACACCGGAACGCCGACCAGCTTCGTGCCCTTTCTCTCGACGGTGGTATGGCGGGTGTTCAGGCCGAAAAACACATCCGTGGTAAAGGTCTTCTTGACGGTATCGAAGAATTCGCGCGCCTTTTGCTGGTTGATGGAAGCCATCTTGTCTTCGGTGACCGTGACCTTCGAGGTTACACCGACTCCCGTGCGCAACGGGTCGTTGCTCGGCTTGGCCTTCATGCCCAGTTTTTCTTTGTTGAACTTGAGCGCCACGCGGCCGAGCGTGAGCGAGTTTTCGTTACTCGTCGTCTGGTACTCGCGCACCTCGTCGTCGATCGTGAAGGGCCCATCGAGCTTGTCGCACAATGCTTCGTATGCCGATCCATACTGCTGGTATTCCGGCTTCTGGGGATCCCAATCGACCAGGATGTCGACCGCCTTCTTGAGCTGCGCACGCGCTTCGTCGAGGTCGCGCAAGCCCTTTTCCGGTTCGATCGAGAACTTCAGCACGATCGCCGGGTCGGTTCGCTGTTTTTCCTCCTTTTTCCAGGCGTAGCTGGGTAAGCGCACGTCGAGGATCGTCTTCTTGAGCGCTTTCTGGATCCCCTTGCTCATGATCTCCGGCACCATTCCCACCCCCAGGCTGGTGTTGGTCGCCTTCTCCGTCATGCGCCCCAGCGTCATCTGCACGCAGTCGTTATTGGCCGAAACGTTGACGATGGTACCGGCGCTTTTCGAGCCCCCGAAAGTGGCGCTCAAGGTAGCAAGCGGCAGCGGCAGGATAAGCGGAATGGCCATCTTGAACTGCTTGGCATTGATCGTATCGGTGCGGTCGCCCAGCGAGGTGCGGTCGATCGCATCGTGCAGGAACGTGCGGATCTGCTCGGGGCCCTCCAGCCCTTCCCCCTTGGCCAGCTGCACCAGGTTTCCCAGCGACGCCAGCTTGTGCATGGGTTCGCCCCGCTCCGCTTCGGGAAGGACTGCCTTCACCGCCTCTTGCAGCAGTTCGAGCGCGCTGTGCCCGGCTTGCATGTTGCGCAGCAGCGGCGCGTCGGCGCGCGCCACCGAGATGTCCGTTCCGGCGGCCGCAAGGATGGCCTTCTTTTCCTTGGCCTTCAAGGCATTCGACCAGATTGCGCTGCCGGAATTGAAGGTGCCTTCCTTGCGGTTCAGTTTGCGCTTGGCGCTGGTCAGGAGTTTCTCCGAACCGCGGTGATTGCCCATGTATTCGCACAGTGCCAGCAGTACCTTGGCATTGCCCTTCTGGGCCAGGGTCGCGTCGGGCTTGGCCAGCGCGGCCTCGGCGACACCCTTGAAATCGACCAGCACCTGTTTGAATTGTGCCTTCGCCTCGTCCGCCACCAGCCCGCGCCCTTTGGCGTCGAATTGCTGATGGACCTGATTGACCACAGTGCGCGGCAACGCGGCCGACGCCTTAAAGCCGTCAAACGTTTTCACCACGTGCTGCATGGTCCCATGCTCCCACACGGCACTCTTGACCATGGCCCAGTCGCGCCGCTCGGGCGTACCGATGGCCGGCTGGTCGCCGGTGAGCAGTTCATTCCGCATGCTCGTCATCGCCGATGCCATGCGCGCCTTGTGCTGCACGTCGCCATTGGCGTCGCCGGAGAGGCGCTGGTGCTCCTGCGAGCAACGGAAGAAGGTCTGCACATCGCGCCAGTCAACGTTGTCGGCGGCGTGCTGCGGGTTGGCCGCCAGCAGCGAGCTGACGGCGTCGGGCAGCTGGTGCGCGCCCATCTGCCAGATGGCCACCAGGTCGTTCTCCGCCTGCACCCGGTCGCCCGGGGCGTTCATGATCTCGGGCTCCGGCGCTTCGACCGCATCCGGCTCCGGCATTGTGGCCGGATTCAGGCGCGCAACGGCGGCGCCGATAATCTCGTGCACGCTGTCGTTGACCAGCGATCTGTAGACGGCAATGCAGCGCTCCGGATCGCCTTGCGTCACCTTTTCCGCCATCTCGACGATATGCATCAGCTGCATCGGCGCCAGCGGCGCATCCTTATGCAGTGAATCACCCGCGGTTTCGCGCAGTCTGGCGGCAAGCGTGCCGAGCAACTGGGAGGTTTCCACGCGTTGCGGCGGGTTCATTGCCGCCATTGACGGCAAGTGCGCAACCAGATCGTCCATGCAGGCCTGCTGCATGGTCTCGACCCTCCCCTTCAGCGCAGGCGTGGTGTCGCCAAGCAGCTGCTCGGCGATCGAAAATTTCCCGCCGAGGTCACGCAGCTTGGCCGCTTCGGCCTGCCAGTGCTGCGCCTCCGACGGCAGCGGCGCGGTACCGGGCATCTCGTAGGCCCGCCCGGCGGTCAGATCGCGCACGCGGCGGCCCACCAGTGCATCGCGTATCGCCGCCCTGTCTTCGCCCAGATCGGCGCCCGGCGCGCTGCGGCTCTCCAGCTTGGCCTGGGCTTTCTCCAGCGCGGCCGCGCCTTCCAGGTACTTGGCCGGCAGCTCCAGTTGGCGGGCCAGCACCGGCATCATCATGGCCATGCCCTTGGCGCGCCCCTGATCGCTCACGTGCTCGTTGAGCGTACGATAGCCGTCGGCAAATTTCTGCACGGACGCGCTGATCAGGCTGGTCCGCGCCTTGTCGTAGGCCGCTTTGGTGGCGTCGCTGGGCGCGGCTGCGTATGCCGACAAGGCCTCGTTTGCCGCCTCGCGCACCTTGTCGATGGAGTCGGCTTCAATCTCGAGCTTCGCCGCCGCATGCTGGGCGATGGGCGTCTTTTGGGCCGAGCGCAGGTCGGCCACCTCGGTTTTGAGCTTTTCGAAGGCGGCATGAATGGGCGAGCTGGTACGGGCCGCGGCGGCCTGTTCGCCGGTGGCCTTCATGCGCACTTCCAGATCGGCCACGTCTTGCAGGACCGGTGCCGTCTGCGCCATGACCTGGCGCGCCTGGTCCGGAATGCGGGTCGCGTTGCGCTGCTCCGCGCGCGCCATCATCGTGTTGAAGTTCTTCACGCTGGTCGGCTCGAGCTTGGCCGGCGGCAAGTCATACTTGCGCCAGTTCTGCTGGATCTTTTTCTTGTCGCCGTTGAACTTCCAGGTGTTTTCCGTGCCCTTCGCGCCGAAGCAGCTCAAGCCGATGGTGCCGCCCAATTTGCTGATGGTCATCTTGTTCGTGGGCGCCATCGTCTTTGCCGACGGTAAGCCTCCCGGCTGGGCGGCGAGACTGGCCGTGGTGGGGGCCTTAATCTTGGTCATCTGACTATCTCCTAATATAGTTCTGCCTGGCACGCGGGCAGCGGCAGCCGGCAGGTGCTGCGCGCCGTTCCCATATGTGCTATAAGGGTGCGAATGGTTCCAGCCGGAATCAAAAACAGCGTATTTTGGTGCGGGCGGACCGCACCAAACCGGTGCATGCGGCTCAGTTGCGGCGCGCGTCCGCTGCACCAGCGAACGAAAGTTAATCAGATCATGCCCATTCCGCTTGCTTGCACGCCCTGCCCGCCCGAAGCGCCGGCGCTTGCACCGAAGTCGGCCAAACGCATCTGCCTGCTCGGCGACAACGCCCTGCTCGCCCGCGACACCGCCATGCAGCTGCGCGCGTCGGGCTACGACGTGGCGGTCGCGACGCAGCCCGAGCAGCTTGCCGCACTGACGGCGCACGATGGACTGAGCTGCATCGTGGTCGATCCAGGCAGCCGCGCCAGCCGCTTCGCCGATCCGGCCTGCGTAGCGCACATCCGCACCCAGTGCAGCACGGCGGTGCCCATCCTGTGGCTGGCGCCGCTGAACAATTTCGAGGCGCGCCTGGCCGCTGCGCGGGCCGGGGTGGATGGTTTTCTGGCCAGGCCGCTCGAGATCGACGCACTCAAGGCCCGCATCGAGTCGCTGGCCCAGCGTCTGGAGCAACAGGCCAGCCGGGTGCTGGTGGTCGGCAGCGACAGCGCTCGCCTGGACGGAATCGAGCAGGCGCTGGCGCAGGCCGGAATGCAGGCGCTACGCCTGCACAAGCCGCTCGATCTGATCGCCACCCTGAGCCGGCACCACCCGGATGCGATTGTCATCGATGTCGACACGCCCGCCTGTAACGGGGTCGACCTGGCCATGCTGATCCGGCAAGACCCGACCTTCCTCGACCTGCCCGTGCTGGTACTGTCGGAAAATCAGGATGCGGCCTTGCGCCGCCGCGCCGTGGCGGCCGGGGTGGACGACTTTCTAGCGCTGCCCGGCACGCCCGCGGATCTGGCCGTTGCGGTCTCGATGCGCATCGGGCGCTCGCGCGCGCTGCGCAGCCTCATCATGCGCGATGGCATGACCGGGCTGTACAACCATATTTCGATCAAGGAACAGCTGGTGCGCGAGATGGCACGCAGCAAACGCGAAGGCAGTCCGCTGGCGCTGGCCATGGTCGATCTGGATTTTTTCAAGAAGATCAATGACAGCTACGGCCATCCGGTCGGCGACCAGGTTATCCGCGCCATCGCGCACATCCTGCAGCAGCGCCTGCGCCACGGCGACCTGGTCGGCCGTTACGGCGGCGAGGAATTCGCCGTGATCCTGCCCGGCACCAGCGCGGCGGCGGCGGCGCTCGTGCTCGATGAAATCCGGGAACTGTTCAGCGCCTTGCGCCACAAGGCCGACGAGACGGTGTTTGCCGCCACCTTTTCCGCCGGCGTGGCGGACCTGGACGATGCCAACGGTGCGGCCGATCCGGCCGAGATGTTTCGCCTTGCCGACTTGGCCCTGTACCAGGCCAAACATGCAGGCCGCAACCGTGTCGCGCTGGCGCACGGCGAGCCCGGCGGCTGCCAGCTAACGGCGTTTGTCCACCGTGACGTCGGCGACACTTGCTAACTTTCTAGCGCGACAAGTCACGTCTCCCTACGAGCAGACATGGCTCCGCTTGCTAGCTAGAAAGCGATTACCGTTGATTAGCTCCGCTGGGCTTGGGTAACGAACTTTAGTTCAACCAACGCGCCGGAGTAGCCGTCCGGAGTCAATCTTTTCTCCAGTAGGCTCTTGGAAATTTCCTCGAGCTTTTCACTGTTCCGAATTGTCAGAATCTCGTTCAATATACTGATATCGGCTGGCATGCAGATGGTGACCCAAGGAGGCAACTTGAGAGCCTTTTCCGGGACAGTATGGCGTGGAGGCCACGAAGTGAACAAAGTATCGGCACCGAGGCCGACATGTTCAATGGTATGCCTGAAGTTTCCGGCTTGAATAGTGACGCTGTCTGGATTTGGATTTATGCCGGAGACATCGAGACCCGCTGGAAAAATCACCTTGAGAAGATCGGCAGGACCGGAGTTCGGTCCGAGGTGGGGCTTGATGCCGGTGCCGCACCACTCGTCTTCGTCCCAGCCGAAGTAGCGGGAAGCGAGGCGTTTGGTGAAGTCGGCGGCTGCCAGCAGATCAGCTTCATCGGCAGCCCCCCGTTTGCCGAAGAATGGGAAATGATGGAGGATACGCCCGAACAGCATACTGGTTTGGACCAGATACAATTCCGTATCCAAAATGTGGGAATGCCAGACATAGTCTATGTACCTGGACGGCGAAACCGCTTTTCCCTGAGCTACAAGGCATACGCACAGGAAGCCTTTGTATTTTCTTATAGCGTCAAGGGACTGTTCGAATGACAGGCCCGGGCGATCCTCCGGATGCATGAGCTTGTACGCTAGGGGGCCGAAGTCCAGATTGTTGATCTTATGCAGGAAGTCCTTGAGCTTGCCATCGTCCTGTTGCTCTGAGTCGTTCATATTAGTATCTCCATTGGAATAGCCGGCAGACGCATTTTTTCGACCCTGCCGCCGAAAACGCAGTCGAAAGCGTGCAATATCGTACTTGTGGGATTCTGAAATGATGTAGGCATTTAGAAAGCCGTCGGAATATGCGCTGTCATATGCCCTTCATTCACACAGTAAGATTCGAAGCATCTGCGCTTTTGGCTTGTATCAATCGAGTGCGCCATCCCGCGACCGATTCGTCCGTGGGCAAGAAGAAATGGGCCGAAAACCTGTATGTAAAGCAAAAACCTGGTTGGCCTTGATATTGTGCTTTCGGCCGATGCGGAAGAGAACATGTTTGGCCGCAGCGATTGCCCGAGAAAGCCGCGCCTGCCCCGATGACGATATCCCGTCCGGCAATCAGGTGTAGCAGGTGCTGTTAATACGCGGCCTAGCAGTTTGTCGGACTTGCGCTTCAGATTCCACGCCAGGGCGACCAGGTTCCACTCATGGGCGACAAGTCGCTTTCCGCGCACGAGGCGCTGGCGGAACTTTATGACATGCTTGATGATGCCGAATACCGGTTCGACTGTCTACTTGCGCAATGCCAGCGGCGCGGCCCGCCTTGGTTTTCAGCCGATGCGCCATAGCGTCGATGGCACTCGCACCGGGCGGCAGCGAGGGTGGCTCCGTGAAGCGTTCTAGTACTGGCAGATGTGGTGCCGCGCACGTTTCATGGCAATCACCGGCATGATGCCCGCTTGTTCGCAGGCGGCGACATTGGCGGCGCTGAAAAAGCCGGGGTCGGCCAGGACTTGGCTGGCTTGGCCCAGGTGTTCCTGGTACCGGTGGTGGGCGGCTCCGGGTCATTGCCGCCGCGCTTCTTGCCGGCGTCGCGCGCGGAAATCTTGCTAGCCTAGCGCTTACTATTGAGCATTTCGTGCAGCTCGAGGCGGTTGTAGGCCGTGCGCATGGCGTCCTTGGCGCTGACCGTCTTTTTCGCCACCAGCTGGGCCAGCACTTCGTTCAGGCTGCGCGACATATTGTCTTCCTTGCGCCGCATGTATTCCTCGATCTGATGCACCTTGCTCAGGTCGGCGATAAAGGGCGCTACCTGCTGGTTGTTATTGAATACCATCTCGTGGGCCAGCACTACATCGTCGCCCTGCTCGCTCGGCAGCAGGCTTTGGAAAATGACGCCGACCAGCGACTTGGACAGGCCCGCCGCACGCTGCTCGCGCTGCTCGGCCGGGAAAAAGCTCAGCAGCTTGGTAATCGCGCTCACCGCACTGTTGGTATGCATCGTCGCCAACACCAGGTGTCCCGATTCGCCCGCGTGCAAGACCGTCTCGGCGGTATCGAAGTCGCGGATCTCGCCGACCATCAGCACGTCCGGCTTCTGGCGCAAGGCTTCGCGCAGGCCGGATGAAAAAGTCGCGGTGTCGGTCGGCACTTCTTTCTGCGAAATGATCGACTGCTTGCGCTGCAGCTGATACTCGATCGGCTCTTCGATCGTGACGATGTGCGCGCTGCGCGTGGCGTTGATCTGGTCCAGCATCGAGGCAATCGTGGTGGTCTTGCCCGAGCCGGTAGGACCGGTGATCATGATGATGCCGCGGGTCGCTTCCAGCATGGTCTTGACGTATTGCGGCAGTCCGGTCTTGTCCAGCGGGATGGGACGCAGCGGCAGGCGGCGGATCGACACCGTGACCTTGGAGCCGCCCGACGAGCGGTACACGTTGCAGCGCAGCCGGTAGTCGGTCAGCACGAAGGGGCGGTCAATGGCGCTTTCGATAATCTTGTCTTCCCAGTCCTCGTCGATCGCTTTGAGAACCGGCGCCATTTCCTCGAGCGTGACGGGTTCGGCGCCGGCCTGGCGCCAACCGCGCGGCGTCTTGATCATCATCGGCATGTCCTGCTCCAAATGGATATCCGAAAAACTCTGGCCGGAATTCACAAGGGAGATCAATTCGTCTAATAGATCGCGGGAAAGGGAAAACTCGTTGCTCATGTATCACCTGACAATGGGGAGGGGCTGGTTAAAGTATAGCGCAAGGACCCCTTGAGTAACAGCAAGGGGAGCGGCGTGCGCGGAATCGCTCCACGCCGTATTCGACAGTGTGCCCCTGCCCGGCCTGCTTGTAAAACGCGCCTGCGAATACATGCGTCGCAGAGCGCAGCCGGGCCCGGCCGAACTACTCGACTGCCTTCACCATTTCTTCAATGGCCTTCTTGGCGTCGCCAAAGACCATCATCGTATTGGGCTGGTAGAACAGGTCGTTATCGAGACCGGCATAGCCGGAAGCCATCGAGCGCTTGTTGACGATGATGCTCTTGGCTTTGTAGGCTTCCAGGATCGGCATGCCTGCAATCGGCGACTTGGGGTCCTTGGCAGCCGGGTTGACCACGTCGTTGGCGCCCAGCACCAGCACCACGTCGGTCTGGCCGA